>PLKR01000275.1:15613-17759 GCA_003140655.1 Acidobacteriaceae bacterium
CTTCCTATAAACCTGGCGTCGACAGACCGCGCGGGACTGGTGGAGGCGATGGATGAGGTGAAGCGGGCTCTGGAAATCGCGGAGCAGATTCCGTTCCGCTTTCTGGTGCAGCATCTTGGTCTGCCGAATGAGAGTTTCAGCGAGAAAAANNCTGATGGAAATGATTCACGCTGCGCATTTTAACGATGTGGGGATATGCTTCGATTTCGGGCACGCCCACATGATGGGTTCCGTGCGTGAGGCCTTCGAGATTATGCGGACGCAGGTGTGCTCGACGCATGTTCATGACAATGCCAAAGTCCACGACTCGCACCTGTGGCCGGGAGAGGGAACAATCGACTGGAAAGAAGCGATGGAACTGATGCGCTCTGCTCCGCAGGCGCCGCCCTTGATGCTGGAACTGGCGGAGAACGAGAAGGTGAATCCGCTGGAGAAATTTGGGGCGACATTCGAGAAGCTGGAAACGGCGTAAGGATTGAGCGATTGAATCATTGAGTNNTCACCTGTAACTACCATCGCGGAAATCGGGAAGCATGAAGGGCAGTCTGTCACTCTGCGCGGCTGGCTCTATAACCTGCGCGAGAGCGGGAAGCTGCTGTTTCCGCAGTTTCGCGACGGCTCNNCCTGGCGGCTACGAACTCGATGTAGCGAACGTGCAGGTGGTGCAGCGTGTGCCGGAGTCCGATCCCTACCCCATTACGCCGAAGGAGCACGGCACAGATTTCCTGATGGAGCACCGGCATCTTTGGGTGCGGTCGCAGCGGCAGGCTTCGATTCTGCGGGTGCGTGCGGAGATTATCAAAGCGGTGCGCGATTTTTTCGACGAGCGAGGATTCACGCTCACCGATCCGCCGATTCTCACTCCGGCGGCTTGCGAAGGCACGAGCACACTTTTTCCCGTCGATTATTTCGACGAGCAGGCGTATCTGACGCAGTCCGGCCAGCTTTACATTGAAGCCACGGCGATGGCGCTGGGCAAAGTGTATTCGTTTGGCCCAACGTTTCGCGCGGAGAAATCGAAGACGCGCCGTCACCTCACCGAGTTCTGGATGGTCGAACCGGAAGTTGCCTATGCCGAACTCGATGACCTGATGGATCTGGCGGAAGGACTGATCAGTTTCGTCGTGAAGCGCTGCCTGGAGCGGCGGCGTGTGGACCTGCAGGCCATTGGCCGCGAGCTTTCGAAACTCGAAAAGATTGAGCCGCCTTTTCCGCGCATCAGTTACGACGACGCAGTGAAGAATTTGCAAGAAGGCCACGCCAAGGGCGTGCTGGAAACAAAATTCGAGTGGGGCGGCGATCTTGGCTCGCCCGACGAGACTTATCTCTCGGCGCAGTTCGATAAGCCGGTGATGGTGCATCGGTATCCGGCGAAGGTGAAGGCCTTCTACATGGAACCCGATCCGCAGCGGCCTGAGTTGGCCCTGTGCGTTGATGTGCTAGCGCCGGAAGGCTACGGTGAAATCATTGGTGGCTCGCAGCGCATGGCTTCGCACGAATTGCTGGTGCAACGCATTCACGAGCACGGACTGCCGGAAGAGGCGTTCAAGTGGTATCTGGATTTGCGCAAGTATGGCAGCGTGCCGCACGGCGGCTTTGGCATGGGCATCGAGCGGGTGGTGGCTTGGATCTGCGGGCTTGAGCACGTGCGGGAAACGATTCCGTTTCCTCGGATGCTGCACCGGCTGTACCCGTGAAGAAGAATTTTGTAATTGAGCAATTTGGTAATTGGGTAATTTCAGAGCGATGATTCCGCGCTTTTGTCTTCCAATTACTCAATTACCAAATTACACAATTTCCCAATCCTTATGACGACCATAAGCACTACGAACATTTCTCCCAAGAAGATTCGGGTGATCGGCGTGCCGCTCGATCTGGGCCAGTCCCGGCGTGGCGTCGATATGGGGCCTTCGGCCGTCCGAGTGGCGGGGCTCGAGGCGCGGCTGGAAGCGTTGGGGCATCAGGTGGAAGATGGCGGCAACGTTGCCGTGGCCATACCGGAGCAGAAAAAAGAAGGCGACACGCACGCCAAATATCTGAAGGAAATCACGGCGACCTGCACCAAGCACGCGGAACTGGTGATTAAGACGCTTGAAGCAGGAAAAATTCCGTTGGCCCTGGGCGGTGATCATTCGATGGCCGCGGG
>PLKR01000275.1:17857-19510 GCA_003140655.1 Acidobacteriaceae bacterium
ATGCGCGACATCGACGAGCGCGGCATGCGAACGGTAATGGAAGAAGCCTTGCGCATGGCTGGACGCGGGACCGCCGGCTATCACATTTCGCTGGACATGGACTGGATCGATCCCGAGGACGCGCCGGGCGTGGGCACTCCGGTGCGCGGCGGCGCTACTTATCGCGAGGCGCATTTGGCGATGGAAATCATCGCCGACCACGGACGCATGCTGAGTTTCGAGATTGTTGAAGTGAATCCGGTGATCGACGAGCACAATCGGACCGCGGATCTGGCCGTGGAGTTGGCACTCTCGGCGTTTGGAAAAAAAATTCTGTGAAAGGTTTATGAAAAAGCTTCGAGTTGGCATTCTTTTTGGCGGGCGCAGTGGGGAGCATGAGGTTTCGCTGCTCTCAGCTGCGTCGGTTCTACAAGCCATCGACAAAGACAAGTACGAGGTCGTACCCATTGGCATCACCAAAGACGGCCGCTGGCTGACTGCCGGTGATGCCGAGAACTTGCTGCAGGGCAAGCTCGTGCTGGAGTCGCGCCAGTTGCGCGCCGGCGATCCTGAAACCACGCCGGCCGCGGCAGTGCTGGCCCGCGGGGAGTCGGTGCTGGTGCCGCCGGAGCCCGTACACCGGCAGAGCGGGCTCGTCCCTTTTCAGACGGACGCCGCACTCACGCGGCGCGCCAGCGATCGGGCCATCAACGTCGATGTGATCTTTCCCGTGCTGCATGGCACGTTTGGCGAAGACGGAACCATTCAGGGGCTGCTCGAACTGGCTGACATCGCTTATGTGGGTGCGGGCGTGCTCGGCTCAGCTGCGGGCATGGACAAAGACATTATGAAGTCGTTGTTTCTTGCCGCGGGAATCCCCATCGTGAAGCACGTCACGCTTCTGCGCAGTGCGTGGGTGAAAGAACCGAAGAAAGTTCAGAAGTTCGTGGAGAGCAAGCTGAAGTATCCCGTCTTCGTGAAGCCCGCGAACCTGGGATCCTCTGTTGGGATCAGCAAGGCTCACAGCCGCAAGGAACTCGGCCCGGCGATTGAAGAGGCATCAAAGTTCGATCGCAAGATTGTCATCGAGCAAGGAGTGGGCGGCAAGAAAAACAAGGCGCGCGAGATCGAGTGTTCGGTGCTGGGCAACGACGAGCCGGCGGCTTCGATCCCCGGCGAAATTGTTCCGGTCAAGGAGTTTTACGACTATAACGCCAAGTATCTCGACGAAGGTTCCGAGCTGATCATTCCGGCAAAGCTCACTAAGGCAGAAACGAAGAAAGTTCAGGAACTGGCAGTGCGGTCTTTCAAGGCGGTGGATTGCTCCGGCCTGGCGCGCGTGGATTTCCTCATGGATCCGACCACGCGGAAGATTTATTTGAACGAGATCAACACCATGCCGGGATTTACTGCGATCAGCATGTATCCCAAGCTATGGGCGGCGTCGGGACTCGAGTATGAGGACTTGATCGACAGACTGATCCAGTTCGGGCTGGAGCGGCACGCGGACAAGAAGCGGAATCAGTACAGCCGTTGAGGGCAATCGCTGATTGTTGATTGCGATTGAAGAAAATCCGATTCGAATTCCTTGTTGACGAACCCCAGCTGGGTGTGTAGCATCGTAAGGACAAGTTTGCCCTTCGGGGCAAGCCTGAATTTCATGCAGAGTGGCTG
>PLKR01000618.1 GCA_003140655.1 Acidobacteriaceae bacterium
GAATTTCATGCAGAGTGGCTGAGGGACGAGCCCTGTGACGCCACGGCAACCGGATCGGGATCATATATCCTGACCGCCAGGTGCCAACTCCCGCCCGGAAACGGGGAACATGAGATTCGGATGCGAAGCTTATTTTTATTTGCATTCCGATAACCTCTTTTCCTATTTCCTGGAAAAAGAGGCCTTTTTGTTTTCGGGCGCTTTTTCCCGGCTCGTCCCCAGCTATTCGCTGCCGTAACAGAAAGCGAGTAGCCAAATGGCTCTATACGAATTGCGATGCCGGGAATGCGGCCGAAGCTGGGGAAACCAGCCCCGCTCGGTCTGCGACGAGTGTTTCTCTCCTCTGGAAATCACCTACGACTACGACACCATCCGGGCCTCGATTGTACGAGGAACGACTGCCCAGGGAACGTTCAGCCGTGAGCGAATCGCGCAGCGTTCGCCGAACATGTGGCGCTATGCCGAATTGCTGCCGCTGCCCGCGGGTTTCGAGCCGCGGCTGCCGGTCGGGTTCACTCCTTTGTTCCAGGCTCCGCGTCTGGCGGCGCGGCTGGCCGGCGCCAACGACGCCGGCAGTAACGACGCAAAGACCGCCGCGCAGAATCTCTNNGCGCAGGCTTTCGGTTTCGATACGGTCGCGTGTTCTTCCACCGGGAACCTGGCCAATGCGGTAGCGGCGCATGCGGCGCGTCTGGGTCTGAAAGCCTGGATCTTCATCCCCTCTGATCTCGAGCCCGCAAAGATTCTCGGCACGCAAGTATTCGGGGCGAACGTGGTGCGCATCGCGGGCAACTACGACCAGGTGAACCGCCTGTGCTCGCAGATTGCCGAAGAGCGGCGCTGGGGATTCGTCAATGTGAACCTGCGGCCCTACTATGCCGAGGGATCGAAAACCGTGGGCTTCGAAATCGCCGAGCAACTGGGCTGGCGCCTGCCGGACAACGTGGTCGTTCCCATGGCAGGCGGGTCGTTGATTACGAAGATCAAGAAGGCATTCGATGAACTGATCAAGCTCGGGCTGGTCGAGGAGAAGCCGGTGAAGTTCTTCGGGGCGCAGGCCACCGGATGCTCTCCGATTTCTACTGCGGTGAAGACCGGCAGCGCGGAGATCGAGCCGCAGAAGCCAGCAACCATCGCGCGTTCGCTCGCCATCGGCAATCCCGCCGACGGGCACTATGCCATCAAGACCATCAAGCAGAGCGGCGGATGGAGCGAGGACGTGAGCGATCCCGAGGTGATCGATTCGATCCGTCTGCTGGCGGAAACTGAAGGCATCTTCACCGAAACCGCCGGCGGCGTAACCGTGGGCACGGCGGGCAAGCTCTATCGCCAGGACCGCATCCTGCCCGAAGAGACAACCGTGTTGTGCATCACCGGAAACGGCTTGAAGACGACTGATGTGCTCGCTGGTATTTATGAGATCGAGCGGCCAATCGCGCCCAAGCTAGCCGAATTCGAGAAGTATCTGCACGAAACGCTGGAAACTGTCGAGGTCGCCAGAGAATCGGCTGCCACTGTGGGCGCGTGAAGAGAGGCATGAGATGGCGATTACCGTGCAAATTCCAACCGCTCTGCGGCGGCACACGGCGGGCGTGAGTTCGATCGCGTGCGCGGCCACGAACCTGGGAGAACTGTTCTCTGTTCTCGATGAGAAGTTTCCGGAACTGAAGCCTCACCTGCGCGACGAGGCCGGGCAGGTGCGCCGCTTCCTCAATATTTATGTGAATGACGAGGACATCCGCTTCCTGGGCGGGCCGGGTTACATCTTCTCCGATGGAGATGAAGTTTTGCTCGTGCCGTCGATTGCGGGCGGGGCCAGATAGTCCCCAGTCGCAATTTCCGCTAGGCTCATCGCCCTAGCCCGCGGGGGCCGACAAGACTATCTTGAATAACTGTCCGTTCTTGAAAAACAACGTGAAGAACTCCGGCAACTCGCAGGCGCAGGTAGTGGAATAGGTCCACTCGTCGGTGCTCTTCTTCTTCTCGGGCGCTCCCAGGTTCTTCAGGACATCTTCCTTCGACGAACCCAGATGTAAAGCATGCCAGTTGCCGAAGCCCTCGTTTGGGCTGAACCACTTCGTCGCGGCCCGCGTTCTTTCTGCGGGTGTGATTTCCGGATCAATGTCTGAAAGTATTGTCAATTCCCCTACCACCGCGTCTGTGTATTCAACAGCATGGAGCGTCGCTCTGCCCTTGCCGTCGATGAAGTAACGTCCTCCAGCATCGCCCTCGTTCTTGCGAAGCACGCCTTGGCCGAGGAGCCTTTGGACTTGTGAATCTGTGGTGACGCCAAGAATGATTCCCGAGAAATGAAGCGGCCAACATACTGCCCCCGGAGGCATACTGGAGTCTGCAGGCACACTGTTAAGCGATCCGAAGAAAACCAAACTCAGCCCGACGCCAAGCCAACGATTCATCGGAGACCTCGAATATCCGCACAATGGTTTGTGTGGGTCAGCATAACACCCCTGCGATGAGGTGAGGGTGGGCTTCTAGTCTCGCGGCGGGTGACTTGCTCGGATCGTGCCTCGTGATGTATGATCTAACTAACTGGTTAATTAGTCATGGCTCAACTCTTCCATCGTCGCCATCACTCTTCCCGCATGGGTTCCCGCGGGCAGCCGGAGGAAAGCCGCGCTGCCATTCTGCAGGCCGCGGCGCGGGAGTTTGCCGAGCTTGGCATTGCCGGCGCCCGCACCGACGCCATCGCGCGCGAGGCGCGAGTCAACAAAGCTCTGCTCTATTACTACTACAAGGACAAGGAAACGCTCTACGGCGCGGTGCTCGACGACGCGTTCTCCGGGATGAAGACGAAAGTTTTCCAGGTGCTCGACAGCGACCTGCCGCCGCGCGAGAAGATTATGGCCTACGTGGGCGCGTATTTCGATTTCATTGCCTCGAATCATATCTATCCCAAGCTGATGCAGCGCGAGATGATGCGGGCGCGCGAAGGACGCTCGGAGCACATCGACCGATTGGTCAAGACGTATTTCCAACCGATCTACCGGCGAGTGGGTGAGCTGTTGCATAAGGGAATCGCGGAAGGCGAGTTCCGGCAGGTCGATCCGGCACACTTCGTTCCCTCGATGGTGGCGATGATTGTTTTCTATTTCAGCAGCGCCCCGGTGATGCAGCGCATCGTGCACTTCAATCCGCTGGCGCCGCAGCGCATTGCCGAGCGGCGAGCCGCGGTTCTCGATTTCATTTCCGCGGCGCTGTTTCGACCCCGTGCCCGCGTTGAGATGGCAGTTCGCAAGCCAGCCGTTCGCCAATCAGGAGTACGCAAATGAGTGCTCGTAACCGTTTCTTCTCTTTTCTCGGCATCATCTTCGTGATGGCCGCGATTTATTATTTTTTCTCTACCAATCATTCCAAAGACCTGGTTCTGATTGGCACCGTCGACTCGAACCAGGTGATCGTCAGCGCGCAGGTGGAGGGCCGCATCCAGAAGCTGCTGGTGGATGAAGGCACGCCGGTAAAGGCCGGAGATTTGATCGCCGTACTCGATTCCTCGGAGTTGCAGACGCAGGAAGCCGCGGCGACGGCGAACATCGCCAGCGTGCAGCACAAAGTTTCCGAGATGCAACACACCGAGAAATCCACGTCGGGCTCCACTTCAAGCGACGTAGCCAACGCGCGGGCCATGCTCTCTTCCGCCAAAGCGCAACTCCTGCAGGCGAAGGCGGCTCTTGATCGAACTGAGAGCGACAGCCGGCGCATGATTGAATTGGCCAAGGCTGGCGTCCAGTCAGAGCAAGACCGCGTGCAAGCCGAAACCAACCTGCAGGCGGCGCAGGCGACAGTGCAGGCTCAGCAGGAACTGGTGAAAGCGGCGGAAGCGAACTTGAACTCCGCCATCGCGCGCACCCAGCAAGCCAATGCGGCGAAGAGCACAGTGCAATCGACTGAGGCGGATCTCAACAATGCCATCGCACAGAAGAATCAGGCCGCGGTGCGGTTGGGCTACACCAATGTTTATGCGCCCGTGAGCGGCACGGTTTCGGTGCGCGCGGCGCGGCAGGGAGAAGTGGTCAACATCGGCGCCCCTATTGTGACCATCGTCGATCTGACTGACACCTGGGCGCGAGCCGCGATCCCGGAAACCTACGCCGATCACATCGGTTACGGCGATGTACTGCGGGTCCGGCTGCCAGGCGGGACGATCACCAGCGGCAAGGTGTTTTTCAAAGGAGTGGAAGGTGATTTTGCCACGCAGCGCGATGTGGGCCGGATGAAACGGGATATCAGGACCATTGTGCTGAAGGTCCGGTTGGACAATCCGAAAGGCGCGTTCGTGCCGGGCATGACGGCCGAGGTGCTGGTTTCGCCGGAGCAACTGAAAGGCAACAATCCGCAGAGCGCGGCGGCAGCGGGGCAGCAATGACGGCAGACCTGAACGCTAAAGCGAATGGCGGCATTTCTCCTGTGCCTGGCGCCGAAACGCCCTACGCCATCGAGGTCCAGCACATCGTCAAGAAGTACGGCGACTTCACCGCCGTCGACGATGTTTCGTTCAACGTGAAAGAGGGCGAGATCTTCGGCCTGCTCGGACCGAATGGAGCGGGGAAATCGACCCTGATCCGCATGATGACCACACTGATTCCGATCACTTCGGGGACGGCGTGCATTGCCGGCCACGACGTTGCCAAAGATCCGAACGCTGTGCGGCGAACCATCGGCGTGATTCCACAGGCGCTGACCAGCGATCTCGACCTTACGGTGGAGGAGAATCTGAGCATNNTAATCAAGTGGCGCGATGCGCAGACCAAGACTCTCTCCGGAGGCATGCGGCGGCGGTTGGAGATTGCCCGCGGGCTGGTGCATCATCCGAGAATCTTTTTCCTCGACGAGCCTACCACCGGGCTGGACCCGGTATCGCGAGTGGCTGTATGGGAGATGCTGGGCAACATCAAGAGCAAACGGCAACTCACCATCCTTATTACTACGCACTACATGGACGAAGCCGACCGGCTCTGTGACCGGATCGCCATCGTGGATCACGGCAAGCTCGTTGCGCTGGACGCGCCCATGGCGTTGAAGGCGAGTGTGCCGGGTTCGAACGTGATTGAAGCGCAGTTCGAGAATCCTCCGGACGATTGGGAGCAGCGCCTGCACACATTGGACGACGTCACCTCGGTGCAACACGAGGGAGCGGGAATGTATCGAATCCTGACCGGCAACGGCTCACGAACAACCACCGAACTGGTTGAGATGGCCGTCGCGGCTGGGGTTGCAGTGAAGTCGCTCTCGGTGCAGAACACCACGTTGGACGATGTGTTTGTGCACTATACAGGACGGCAGTTGCGCGACGAATTGCAGAAAGCATACGCCTTTACCATGCCGCAGAGCCCGGGGTTGCGGCCATGAAGCACCCGGGATTGAAGTTATGAATCGAATGATGGCAATTGTCGAGCGCGAAATGCGTAAGTTCTTCCGGTCTCCCACCCTGATGATGGCGTCGATGATCATGCCCCTGGTGCAGCTGATCGTCTTGGGCAACGCGTTTGGCGGCAAGATTCGCGATGCCCGGGTCGCCATCGTCGATCAGGACGGAGGCACACAGGCGCTGAAGATTCGCGAAGCGTTCGATTCCGTACGCGCCAACATCCGCACTTTCGTGCCGGTTTATTACACCGACGAGAAAAAAGCGACGGAAGATGTGCGCAACGGCAAGCTTGACGGCGCGGTGATCATCCCGCCACAGTTCTCGCGGCGCGTTTATGAAGAGAACCACCCGCAGATTGCGCTGGTCGTGGATAACAGCGACAACTTTATGAGTTCCGCGCTGGAGTCGGAACTCACCGATCTCACCAACGCGCTGAACCAGCCTACGGTCGAGCCTCGCATTCTGCAGCAGACTGCGCTTGAGGTTGTCGAACTTTACCCCTATATCGAATACATGAAGTATCTACTCCCCGGCTCGCTGACGCTGGCGATGTTTGTTTCGGTGATGATCGGCGGCGGCATGCTGTATATCGACGACAAGGCGCGTGGCGTGCATGAAGGCTATCTGGTCACACCCATCACCAAGCTCGAACTTGTGCTGGGACTCAACCTGGCGGGCGCGATCAAGGCGGTGATGACGGGCGTAATTATTTGTGTGATCGGAGCGCTGATCAGCGGTGTGAGTACGATTTTCAATCCAGTCACCATGCTCGGACTGCTGGTCATGATCGTGCTGACGTCGCTCGCGTTCAACACCATGATGTTTCTGCTGATGGTGCGCATCGAAGACCCGCTGGTGCCGCGGGCCATGTTCGGCATTCTGAATACGCTGCTGTTCTTTCCCAGCGGCGCAATTTATCCCATCCAGGCATTCCCGCCTTGGCTGCGGGCGATCGCCAGAGTTGACCCTTTTACCTTCGCCGTGGATGGCTTCAAGTGTCTGCTGCTGAAAGAGACGACCCTCGCAGCGGTATGGGGCGACATGCTGTTCCTGACGATCTTCGCCGCTGTTACTCTCGGAATCGCTATTCCGCTGTTCAAGCGCACGCTGTAAGACGATTGAGCAATCGGGCAATTTGGCAATTGAGCAAAGGTCTGCGCTGTGCCGTCCCAGTCGCCTCCGCGCTGAGCCTTTGACCTTTCAATTACCTGATTGCTCAATTACCCAATTACTCAATTCTTCCTGGAGCTTTTGACTTACCCTCCGTGTCCGTTATGCTAGAGGTGATGACCCTACTGGACGCGAAAGAGTACCATCCGGAAAAAGAGCAAAAGCGAAGAAGCCGGATCATTTCGGCCGTCGTTCTTGTTCTGCTCCTGGTTTTCAGTGCCTGGTGGAACCGCTTCTGGCCGGAAAAACGCGTTGCCGACAAATTCTTTTCTTCTTTGCAAAAGCAAGACTTCGAAACCGCCTACGGCATCTACTATCACGATCCCGGATGGAAGCAACATCCGCAGAGTCACGCGCTGTATCCGTTCAACGAGTTCTGGCAGGATTGGGGCCCCGGCGGCCAATGGGGCGTCGTCAAGAGCTTCAGGATTTATGGCGCCAGCAACTGCCCCGGCGGAGGAAGCGGCGTGGTCGTCGACCTGATCGTGAACGATCGCGCGCAACACGCCCAGTTGTACGTGGACAAAACGGATAAGACGATCAGCACACCGCCCTGCGATCTGGAATTCCGCTAGGACTTAACTTCCGAACTGCTCCAGCGCCTTTGTAAGAGAAGCCTCGTCGCTCACATTCAGGCAAGTCTTCGACCGGTCAATCTGCCGCAACAGCCCGCACAAAACTTTTCCCGGCCCGACTTCCACGAAGATCCCGACGCCCTGCTCGATCAGCAGGCGCATGCACTGTTCCCACTTCACCGAGCCCGTGACTTGAGCTACGAGCGTTTCGCGCGCCCGCAGTTCATCGCTGACCAGAGACGCTTCCACATTGCATGCGACGGGATACACCGGCTTGTGCATCTTCAGCGCGTTCAAGTCCACTTCCAGGCGGTCTTGCGCAGGCTTCATCAGCGAACAATGGAACGGCGCGCTCACGGGCAGCAACTTGGCGCGTTTCGCTCCACGCTCACCGGCCAGCTTCGCTCCTCGCTCCACTGCCGCCGTGTTGCCGGAGATCACAATCTGCTCAGGCGAATTAATATTCGCGGGGACGCAGACTTCGCCCTGCGCCGCATCCTGGCAAACCGCGGCAACCTTCTCGAATTCCATGCCCAGGATTGCCGCCATCGCGCCCACCCCCACCGGGACCGCTTCCTGCATATACTTTCCGCGATTGCGTATGGTGCGCACTGCATCGGCAAAGCTCATTGTCCCCGAGGCTACATGCGCCGAGTACTCACCCAGGCTGTGGCCCGCCACAAAGCTCGGCCTGGGGATGCGGTCCTCAAGAACTCTCAAGGCAGCGATTGACGCGGTAAGAATCGCCGGCTGCGTAATCTCGGTCAGCCGCAATTGTTCTTCCGGGCNNGGGAACTTCCCGGCGAGATCCTTGCCCATGCCCACGGCTTGCGATCCCTGGCCGGGGAAAATGAATGCGACCTTTGATGTGTCGACGCTGCGACCGTTTCCTGATTCCGTCATCATCCTGGTTCTGCGACAAGCTTTGCGCGAGAAGTTTAGTGAACCGGTGCGGCTTCCACTTCCGCCGGCGTGGGACGGAGCGCGGCCAGTCCCTGCTCGATCGACTCATTGATATGCCGCTCGGCGAACTCCGCAGCCACTCGCACCGCATTCTTGATCGCGTTCGCGTTCGACGAACCGTGCGTGATAATGCACACGCCCTTCAACCCTAACAGGGGCGCGCCGCCGTATTCGGTGTGGTCGATGCGCTTTTTGAAATCGGAAAAGGCGCTACGCGAAAGCATAGCGCCAACCTGGCTGGTAATCGTTGCCTTCAGCGATTCCTTCAGAACCGTGCGCACCAGATTTGCCACGCCCTCGGAAATCTTGAGCGCCACGTTGCCCACGAACCCATCCGCGACAATCACGTCAACATGGCCATTGAACAGGTCGCGGCCCTCAACATTGCCCACAAAGTTCAAGGGCAGCCGCTTCAATAACTGGAACGATTCGCGAGTNNCCGAACATGCTGCGGAAATAAATCTCGCCCATCACGGCGAACTGTTCAAGATTATGCGGTTTGCAATCCACATTCGCGCCCACGTCCAGCAGGATCGCAGCCGTCCCCGGAGCAGTAGGAAAAACCGCCGCCAGCGCCGGCCGGTCAAGGCCGTGCAAAGCGCCCAACACCATCTTGGCCGTAGCCATCGCGGCGCCGGTGTTGCCGGCCGTAACGAAGCCTGCCGCTCGTCCCTCGCGAACCAGGCGCAGCCCTACCCGCATGGAGGAGTCGCGCTTGGCGCGCACCGCCTTCACCGCCTTATCTTCCATGGAAATGACTTCGCTGGCGTGAACGATCTCGAGGGGCAATCGCGCCGCCGCCGGATGACGGTCAAGTTCCGCCTTGATCGTGGCTTCCGGGCCGACCAGCAGCACGCGCACGCCGTAATTGCGCGCGGCATGGATCGCGCCTTCGATTTCAGGCTTGGGAGCCCGATCCGAGCCCATCGCATCCAGCGCAATCACGCTAGGCATGGTGGCAGGAAATTAGCTGGCTTCCTTCACTTCCACAACTTCGCGGCCTTTGTAGTAGCCGCACTTGACGCAAGCGCGATGCGGCATCTTCTTCTCGTGGCAGTTCGGACACTCCGAGAGCGAATGGCTCTTGAGCGCATCGTGCGCCCGCCGGGTCGAGGTCCGCTTCTGAGAATGTCTTCGTTTAGGATTCGGCATGGT
>PLKR01000416.1:0-1527 GCA_003140655.1 Acidobacteriaceae bacterium
CAAAGGTGAAATCGGTGTTTGGAGGCGGAAAAGATCCAAACGATAACCGCGTCCTTTTCCCGCTGACCACCTTCAGGACGCTTCACCCTGAATTGAAGGACCACTGGATTCTGGCCAAGGCCACGTCCCACGACGATATGCCGAAGGCCATCGATGAGATTCGCGAACTACTGCGGCGGCGGCGAAAAGTTCCACCCGACAAAGTGGATAATTTTGCTGTCTTCACTTCGGACTCGATCTCGGACGTTTGGAATCAGTTGACCGGCGCCCTTTTCGTGGGCATGTTTGCGATTTCAAGCGTAGGCTTGATTGTCGGCGGCGTGGGTGTGATGAATATTATGCTGGTGAGCGTCACCGAGAGGACGCGGGAGATTGGCGTTCGCAAAGCCATCGGNNGGAAGCGATCATTCTCACCACGATCGGTGGCGTGATCGGGATTTTGTTGGGGGCGGCCATCGTCTGGATTATTCCTGCGTTGTGGCCGTCGCTGCCCGCTCACATGTCGATGTTCTGGACAATCTTCGGCTTCACTTCCGCCGCGGGAACTGGGCTCGTCTTTGGCATCTATCCCGCATGGAAGGCAGCGAACCTGGATCCGATTGAGGCGCTACGGTACGAATAGTCTGGCCTGCGCCCGCGCATGATGGTCTCCATTCTCATCGTAGTTCAGATTGTCGCGGTCGTTGGCGTTGTTTCCAGCTCAATCTATTATCTGCTCTGTCTTTGGAGCGCGGCCACATTTTTGCGCGAGCGACAGGCGGGCGAGGGCGCCCGCCCTACACGGTTCTTGCCGCCCATCTCGATACTCAAGCCGCTCAAGGGGACCGATCCTGAAATCTATGAAAGCTTTCGCAGCCACTGCTTGCAGGACTACCCGGAATACGAAATCATCTTTGGTGTGAGCGACCCTAACGATCCTGCGGTCGAGAGCGTAAAGGCTTTGCAGCGAGAATTCCCGGACCGAAGAATTCAATTGGTGGTGAGCGAGAAGATTCTGGGTGCGAATGTGAAGGTCAGCAACCTCGCACAGATGTTGACGGAAGCGCGCTATGACCACTTGATCGTCAACGACAGCGATATTCGAGTGGAGCCTGACTACCTGCGCCAGGTGACCGCGCCGTTGGCCAACTCGCAAGTGGGACTGGTCACTTGCCTTTACCGGGGAGTGCCTGGTGCGACGCTGGGCTCGCGTCTGGAGGCGTTGGGCATTAGCACGGATTTTTGCGCGAGCGTGCTGGTCGCTCGTCAATTAGAGGGCGGCATTCACTTTGCGCTGGGTTCCACACTGGCGTTCCGCCGGGTTGAGTTGGACAAGATCGGCGGGTTCACCTCATTCGTGGACTATCTTGCCGACGATTACGAACTGGGAAAGCGAATTGCCGGCTTGGGCCTGACCGTGAACCTGTCGGATGTTGCGGTTGAAACATATCTCCCGTCTTATCGCCTGCGGGAATTCTTCGCGCATCAACTCCGCTGGGCCCGTGGAATCCGGGACGCTCGTGCGGGCGGTTACTTGGGTCTGATTTT
>PLKR01000416.1:1564-4249 GCA_003140655.1 Acidobacteriaceae bacterium
GGTCACACCGTGACCTGGCGCGGAGACCGGTTCCGGTTGAAAAATGGCAAGCTCAGTCGGATCCTACCCTAGCTGTTGCAAGGATGCGATCACGTTAGCCGCGACGGGAGCGGTATGACCGCTGTGATCGAGAACCGTCCGGATTTTGCTGGCCAGTTGTTTCAGAGTGAACGGCTTCTGCAGAAAATTGTTTTCGACATTGATTACGTTATGGTCCAACACAGTTTGGCCGGCATAGCCCGAGATGAATAATACTTTGGTTTCCGGACGTAGCGTTTCCAGTTCCTTTGCAAATTCTCCACCACTCATGTGAGGCATGACGACGTCGGTGACGGCCACGTGGATCGTCGATTCATGACTCTTAGCGACGGACAAAGCGTCCAGGCCGTCTTTCGCCTGCAGCACGCTGTATCCACGAAGGCTGAGAAGCTCGGCCGCCGCTCGGCGCAGAGCGTCTTCATCCTCAACCAGAAGGACGGTCTCTGTCCCGCGGAATATCTTCTCAGTGTTCTGATCTGAAATCTCTAAAGCGCCTGGCTGATCTGGCACGCAGGGCAGGTAGATCTTGAAGATGGTACCCATTCCAGGTTCGCTATAGACCCAGACGAATCCATGATTCTGCCTGACGATGCCGTAGACCGTAGCCAAGCCAAGTCCAGTGCCCTTGCCAGAAGGTTTCGTGGTGTAGAAGGGTTCGAAGACATGCGACAAATCATTCGCAGGAATACCGGTCCCCGTGTCAGTCATGGTGAGGACGGCATAGCGCCCTGTGGGAATGACGGCCCGCTTACGGTCGACGTATTGTTCGTCGAGTTGCACCTTGGAGGTTTCAATCGTGCACCGTCCTCCCTGAGGCATCGCGTCGCGGGAGTTGGCCGCGAGGTTCATAAGAATCTGCTCGATCTGCACCGGATCCAAACGGACTCTGCCCACTGTGTCACCGGGGATGAAGATGAGTTCGATATCTTCTCCGATAAGGCGGTGAAGGGTTTTGACGATTTCATTGACAACCGGATTGAGCTCGGCGACGCGCAAGGCTTGCGGTTGTTGGCGGCTGAAAGCAAGCAACTGCCGCGTCAGATCGGCGGCGCGACGGGCGGCGGAAAGGATCTCCTGCATCCGCGACTGGGTGGAGCTTCCAGGGACCACGGAGTCGAGTGCGAGTTCGGAGTAGCTGGTGATTATGGTGAGCAGATTGTTGAAGTCATGGGCAATGCCTCCAGCCAGGCGCCCGATGGCGTCCATTTTTTGCGACTGGATCAACTTTGCTTCGAGACGCAACCGTTCGGTGAGATCGCGGCCGTTGGAAACAAAGTGCGTGATTCTTCCCTCGGCGTCCCGTATGGGACTGATGCTCTCATCAACGTAGTACAGCTCGCCGTTCTTCTTACGGTTTACCACGACGCCGCGGCAAACCCCGCCCGCGCGAATGGTTTCCCATAACTCGCTGTAGAGTACCGGCGGTTGCAGGTCTGACTTCAAAATGCTCTGGGCCTTGCCTGTGGCCTCCTGACGGGAATAGCCGGTCAGAGCTTCAAAAGCGGGGTTCACATATTCGATGATGCCTTGGCTATTCGTAACGAAGATCGTATCGGCCGACTGCTCGACGGCGCAGGAAAGCTTGCGCAAGGATTGTTCCGACACTTGCCGCTGCTGCTGGGTCGTATGCAGATTGAGTGCGCAGCGGATCGTACGGACCAGATTGGCTCCGGTGAGCTGCGATCTCTCCATGCAGTCATAGGCGCCTGCCTGGACGATTTCAGCAACGGCTTTCTCATCGGCGTGCTCGGTCAGCCAGATGAAGGGCATAGCGCCCCTCGTGTACAGAAACTCGGAGAGAAGCTTGGTGGCTGCAGCATCCCCGGTCTTATGTTCAAACAAGACCAGGCCATAGTCACCGCGCTGCAAGATCGTCTTCGCTTCTTCCAGCGAGCCCGCGTGATCGAGTTCTGCCGGCAAAGCACTCCGATTCCGGTCGAGGATTTCCCGAATGAGAAAGAAGTCCTCCTCCTGGCTTCCTATCAGCAGGACGCGCAAGAGTGAAGGCGCGAGTTGGGTCGCAGTTGACACGGGAATCCTTCGCCTACTCTTTCTACATCGGAGAGTTTCTTCCGTGCCGTCGCCTTGGGAGAACGCGGACAATCATTGAAGTCGAGAAGGAGTCCCAGATCGGGGATAAGTTCAGTTTGGGACTGGAGTGGACGACTCCGGGCTAGTGTCTTGGTCGTCATGTGCAAGATCGTGGAGCGCTCGCCGCGCCAGGCCGGGCATCGACCTGGCCGAGGTGATGCCGAATCATGGCCCTCCAAAGCTGCCGTTCTGTCCATTGACTTCGCCTTCGCAGGACTCCTAACATGGCATCCAGAGTTTCTGCGCCGCTCATGATCGACCAGACCATCTCGCATTACCGGGTTATCGAGAAGCTCGGGAGCGGCGGCATGGGCGTGGTCTACAAGGCTGAGGATCTGAAACTCGGCCGCTTTGTCGCGCTGAAATTCCTGCCGGACGAATTCGCGAATGATCCGATGAGGCTGGAGCGTTTTCAGCGCGAGGCTCGCACTGCATCGGCCTTAGACCATCCCAATATTTGCACTACGTATGAAATTGGAGAGCATGAGGGAAGTCCCTTCATTGCCATGCAGTATCTGGAAGGTGTGACCCTGGCCCATCGAATCGCCGGGCGGG
>PLKR01000094.1 GCA_003140655.1 Acidobacteriaceae bacterium
GTTTCCGGCCTCATCGCGATCACGGCGATGGCCCAGGGCCAAGTCACGTTTACAAAAGACGTCGCGCCCATCCTTCAAAACCGATGTCAGGCCTGCCATCGGCCGGACACGTTCGCTCCGATGTCGCTGCTCAGTTACGAAGAAACGCGGCCGTGGGCCAAGTCGATCAAGCAGAAAGTCCTGGCGCGCGAGATGCCGCCCTGGTATATCGATAAGAACGTTGGCATTCAGCACTTCAGGAACGATGTGTCTGTGTCTGAGGAAGAGATCTCGACCATCGTCAAGTGGGTGGACGCCGGCGCGCCCAAGGGAAATCCGGCCGATATGCCCCGGCCGCGCACGTTCGACGATTCCGNNGGATCAGTGGCACTTCGACCAGCCGGATCTGATCGTAACGCTGCCCAAGGACCAGTTAGTGCCCGCCGAAGCCTCCGACCGGTGGATAGACGTTTTGGTGGACCCCGGCCTCACCGAGGATCGGTACATCAAAGCGATCGAAGTCAAACCCATCAAGGGATTCAGGGCCGTTCACCACGTAACCACGTCCATGAAGCACGACGACGATGCTGATGGCGGCGACAACGTCCAAGGGGCCTTCCTCAACGAGTACGCTCTCGGAAAGAACGCCGACGTATTTCCGGAAGGCGCGGGCCGTTTGATGAAGGCCGGGACCAAGATCAACTTCAACCTTCATCTGCACCCGATGGGCCAAGAGACTCCGGCGAACGTGGCGCTCGCCCTCAAGTTTTATCCCAAGGGAGTTACGCCCAAGTACATCGAGACCACCGAAAAGATCGGCGACCCGAAGGAGCTCGACATTCCACCCAACGCCGACAACGTCCGCTTCGATGGCTACAACACGCTGGCCAAGCCGGCTCGGCTGCTATCGTTCCAACCGCACCTGCACAACCGAGGGAAGGCCTCGTGCATGGAGGCCATCTACCCGGGCGGGCACAAGGTGGAGATGCTGAGCTGCGTAAGCAAGTACCAGTTTGCCTGGCATCTGGTGTACCTCTACACCGAAGACGAGCAACCGCTGCTGCCGGCCGGGACCATCCTGCACATGATCTCCTGGTATGACAATTCTCCCGGGAACAAGTTCAACCCCGATCCGGACAACCTGATCACATACGGGCAGCGCACGGTCGACGAAATGGGTGGCGCGTGGGTCAGCTACTACTATCTCTCCGACGAAGAGTTCAAGCAGCAGGTGGAAGCGCGAAAAGGGAAGCGAACTCTGGCGAAGGCGGAGTAGCGGGTGCGCTGGGTTTTGATGGTGGCGGCCGCTTTGTTTGCGGTGAGCGCGTCGCGCGCCCAAGTCCAGTATGCGCGCGGCCAGGACGTCGCTCCAGTGTTTGAGGGCTGGGAGCGAAATCCCAATGGAACCTTCAGCATGGTCTTCGGGTACCTCAACCGGAATTACGAGGAAGAGGTGGACATACCGGTCGGCCCCGACAACACCATTTCAGCCGGCGCCGATACCTCCGGCGATCGCGGACAGCCGACGCATTTCTACCCCAGACGCCAGCGCTTCCTGTTTCGAGTGGTGGTGCCCGCCGATTGGGACAAGCAACAGAAAGTGATTTGGACCCTAACCTCGCACGGGCGAACCAACCAGGCCAAGGGATGGCTCCAGCCGGTATGGGAGCTCAGCCAGGACGTCGTCGTCGAAAACATGGGCGGCGGCGTTCCCGGCCCGAACAACAAACCTCCGTCGCTCACCATCGGCGATGTTTCAACCATAACGCTGCCGGCCGCCGCAACACTGACTGCCTCGGCCACTGACGACGGTCTTCCGAAACCGTACCGGCGCGCTCCCTCCAATCCCGATCGCGATTCGCAGTCTCGCCGCCCGCGCGGCGTGCAGATCAAATGGATTCAGTANNGGCGAGCCAGTGACGCTCGCTTCGAAGGTGAGTTTCAGCGCGCCCGGCATTTATGTTTTGCGGGCGACCGCCAATGACGGGCAGTTGTTTACCTCACGCGACGTGAGCGTAACTGTGCACTGACGACGGTGGCGCACGCACTCATGTGAACGCGTTCCGCTAGCATGAATTTGTGAACAGAAAAGTCCACCTCGTCTTTCTTGTGGCGACGAGCGGATTCGTCCAAACGGCCCTCGCCCAGAACGCCGACGATTACCGCGGCGGCTGGCGAACGGACCAAGGTGAAGCGCACACCTACGAGTTCTCCATCCGCGGCGACAAGGTGCGAGGCATCTACTGCACGTATTGCGCGGATGCGACGACGCTGGCTTTTGTCGACGGCACGTTCGGTTCCAATGGCATTATCTTCACGGTCACGCATGTAAATGCGGACGGCAGCACCGCCTATCAGGACACCGCGACCGCCAGGTTCGATCACGGCCATCTGACCGTCACCGGCACGAGTGGCGCGCCGGCCGGCGGCAAATTCGAGCGCACCCTCATTAAAGATCCCAGGGGACCGGACCCGCTGCCGATCATTGTTTCCCGACTCCCCAAGGCTCCTCCTGTTCCCTCCGTGCCAATCAACCAGCAGGGCGTGGGCGCACCCGCCCCGCGCTACATTCAGCCCGGACCCTGGAAATCTGCGCTGACCGAGCAAGACGTGGTCGGAGTGTGGTTGGGCTTTGGTGTCGGCGCGCCCAAGCAGTACTTCATCATTCGCAAGGTCGGCGACAAGCTGCGCGGAATGGTCTGCGGGACTTGTGAT
>PLKR01000414.1 GCA_003140655.1 Acidobacteriaceae bacterium
CTACGACGGATACATGGGGGTTCCCATGAGAATCACCGGGCTCCCGCAGGGAACGGCTGTCTACTGGCAGGCCCAGGCCGAATGGTCAGATGGCGGAAAGAGCATCTGGAAAATCGGAGGTTTTGGGGGACACTTTGGAAACGATCCAATTAGTAAGAAGATGGAAAGCCTCGTCGGGTTCACGCCGGACACTCGCGATTTCGACTGTGACGGCGTTTTCCAGTTTCCCAGGCCGCTGGCGTTGCGATACGCTGACAAACCCCTCTCGTTCCACGCGAAGGTCTATCTCTATCTGCTTAAGGGTGCCATCGCCGCGGACGAGCCGATCGTGGAAGGAAGTTTCAGGCACTCGGGTGCATCGTTCTCCGTGAATGACCTAGCCCGAGGCGAGCACGGAATCACTATAACGGTCACCGATCGATTCGAAAGGGACAGCCTCCTCGCGCTTGCCGGAGTTGTGTGGCCGAGCTCGATGACCTGGGCCCTTGTCAACCGCACCAAGAAGGAGATGCGCGTCGGGAGGGAGGACTTAGGGAGTAATCCATTGGGGATTTCGCTCAACATGGTAAACGTGGTCAGCGAGAGAATTGTCATCGGGGACGTTGCCTCCTCGCAATGGCTGGAGGGCGCGCGCTTGGTTGCCTTCGACTTTGCCGGTGACCACAATGTCCNNTCTAAGTACAGGACAAAGAAGGCGAGATAGCCTGCGGCTAAATGTATGTGCGCGAGTGATGTTGTCCGAAAAAGAACCCCTTTGGGAACACTCGATTTGGCGTTTCAGCTTCACGTTAAACGGCGAACCGGGCTTGAGTTCGCATTCGTTCTTGGATGATGTTGGTTTCTGCGTACTGGTACAGTAATGCCCCCCAAGACCATGCGCCACAGCGGTAACCGACTAAATGAGTGACCTTTGGAAGACGCTGTTTCTTGCGTCGCTCATCCTCAGCGCACTGCTCTTATTTCAGCTGAAAAGGAGTGAAAAGGAGCACTACCGGCTGACTGAGGGACAGAGGGCTTTAGAAGACCAGCTTGAGACAATCGGTAGCATGTCCGTGAAAACCGAATCCTCAGAAGCCAAAGCGGGCGACAAACAGAAGACCGAATCCGACGCGGCCAGAAAAGCAGAATACGATGTCTTGATGTCTGCTTGGCAAAAGAAATTCGCTCAATTTAGCCATAGGCAAAATTTGAGAAACGTTTGGACTTGGTATCACGAAGCTATCGCCAAATTGAATCTCCCGCACGACAAGCAGATGCGATTATTGAATCTCTTACGCGCAAGAGAAGAGGCGGGATACGATGCTTCGGAGGCAGCCAATTCGATCGGCATAACCGATTCACACGAGATCAACCAGGCGATTATAAGCGCAAAGAACACGGCGACCGAAGAGATGACCGCCCTGGTTGGCAGTGCAGCCATCGAGTCGATCGACAACTCTCCGGATTTGAAGGGCCAAGAACAACGCATCGATAGATCTGTTGGGGCGGATCTCGCTATCGATGGGATACCATTGACGCAAGAACAGGAAACGGGCCTCGCTCAAATCTACGAAACCGTTTCCAAGCAATATCCGATCAACTCCGACGATGGATCCAACAACCCGCAGCAACGAGCGAATAGTGGGGCCGCTGTCCTCGAGAAAGCGGCTGCGATCCTAACTCCTGAACAGATGACCGATCTCAAGAACTACATCGATTGGTCGAATCAGCAGGCGAGTTTTTATGAGGAACCGCATAAATAGGCTCATCCCTACCAATCAACGAAGCGAGTGTCGAACGAACGGCACTTTGGCTCCGTATCGTCAATGCCCTCGTTGGGTGCTTGAGGCGTTGCGGCAGTGGGTCTCATCAGGTGCGTCGCCCTCAGTTGTGCCCTTCGGGAATCAGCACTGAGATGAAGCAACCTTGGAAAATGCCTTTCTTTGGCTCCTTGATTCTTGTCGCCCTGCTTTCTTTCAGACTGGTAAGGAGCAAATTGGAGAACGACCAACTGACTGAGAAGCAGAAGACATTAGCCGGGCAGATTGCGGCAGTGAGCAAGAGGCCTGTGAAAAGAGATTCCGCGGAAACCAAATCGGCCGGCAAGCAGAAAACTGAATCAAGCGGGGATAACAAATTAGCTCCCAGTTTGGAAGCGGACTCCTGGAGAAAAAGACGCGAGGCGTTTCGTCACAGGGACGTCTTGAGGGTTGCTTGGTTCCGATATCACGAAGCTATGGCAAAGCTGAACCTCACGCACGAAAAGCAGGTCCAATTGTTGGACCTCTTACGCGACAGAGAGGAGGGCTGGTTCGATGCTAAGGAGGCAGCAATATCGCTTGGAATAGGCGATCCTCAAGAGCTCAATCAGGCGCTTGCAGCCGCCAGAAATTCAATGTCGGAGAAGATTGCCGCACTCATAGGTGATTCTGGCCTAGAAACGCTTGACAGCTCTCTTGTTTTGAAGGCCCAGGAAGGCGCAATCTCCGGTGGCGTCGGTGCAGACCTCGCAATGGATGGGATCCCTTTGACACCCGAACAGGAGACGGGACTCGCTCAGATCTGCGCCGATGTTTCTAAGCAATTCCCGACAGGTTCTACCAGTGGGTCCAACCCGCAACAATCGGCTAACAGTGAAGCCGCAGTGCTTGAAAAGGCGGCCGCAATCCTAACGCCTGACCAAATGGCCGATCTAAAGGTCTACATCGATTGGTCGAATCAGAGGGCGACAATCTTGGCTGATCGGCCGAGGTATCCTACGGATTGACCCGCCTGTCTCTAAACTCATCCCCTTGGGAACACTTGCAGCCGGCGCTAGCACTCACTCGTAGGTCAAATCGAATTCCGAAATCTTACCCGCATCGTTGCACTCGCAATACACGAGAAGGGTCGCGGCCCCAGATTTCCTCAACTTGCTCAAAAGCCTCGTAGTCGCGTGGTTCGCCATGGTAGTCCCTTCTCGAACGATGCCCACTCACAAGGACCTGCCCCACAGGATCGCCGTCCTCGTCTTCCTGGAAAACGCCGCCGGCGAGCACCTGCTCATGCACCGCGCGAAGCCCCCGAACCTGGGGGCATGGAGCCCGATAGGCGGGAAGCTCGAGACCGGGACCGGCGAATCCTCGTTTGAATGCGCGGTCCGGGAGACGCGGGAGGAGACCGGCTTCGTGATCGGGCCCGCCGACCTGCACCTGTTCGCCCTCATCTCCGAGAAGGCCTATGAGGGGCAGGCGCACTGGCTCATGTTCCTGTTCCGCTGCCTCAGGCCCATCCCGGGGCTGCCGCCGGACATCTCCGAGGGCCGGTTCGGCTTCTTCGCCCGGAAGGCCGTGGACGCCCTCCCCCTTCCCGAGACCGATCGCACGGCGCTGTGGCCGGTCTACGACAGCCACCGCGAGCGGTTCGTCGCCCTCAGGGCCGACTGCGCGCCCGGCCGGCCCGTGCGGGTCGTCGTCGAGGAGATCACGCCCGCTCCCGCCTGAAAAAAAACCGCGCTTGATTTCGGCGCTATCCGACCGGAAACTTGTCCTTTCCTTTCACCGTGAACAAGAAATCCAGCGCCACCGCCGAAAGCCAGGGCGAATCCGGGGCCGCCAAGCCGGACTTCGCGGGCGCCCCCGTCAACGCGGC
>PLKR01000312.1 GCA_003140655.1 Acidobacteriaceae bacterium
TGAACGGATCGAACGACTGGGTGGTCTCAGGAGCACACACGACCACGGGAAAACCGCTGCTGTCAGATGATATGCACCTCGGGCACCAGATGCCGAACTTGTGGTACGAAGCACATCTGAAGTTGGTCAATCAGTCAGGCAATCTGGATGTGGCGGGAGTGACGCTGCCCGGAATGCCGTACGTGATCGTTGGCCACAATCAGCGAATCGCCTGGGGATTCACTAATGTTGGGCCCACGGTGACGGACGCATTTATCGAGAACCTCAACGCGCAGGGTGCATACCAGACGCCGCAGGGCTGGCAGCAGCCCGCGCACCGGGCCGAGGTGATCCACGTCAAAGGTCAGCCGGACGTCACCCTGGACGTAAAGATCACGCGGCACGGGCCGATCGTCACGGACCTTTTGCCCGGAGAGACGCGGCAGATTGCGCTGCGCTGGACGCTCTATGACGGCTTGCACATGCCATTTTTCGATGTCGATAGTGCGCAGAACTGGGAGGAATTCCGCAAGGCGTTTTCGCAGCTCGATGCACCGGGGCAGAACGTGGTTTATGCCGATGTGGATGGCAACATCGGTTACCAGACCACGGGGCATGTTCCGATTCGCGCCGCCGGTGATGGCAGTCTGCCGGTGAGCGGGGCCGACGATGCTCACGAATGGACAGGCTACATTGCCTTTGACAAGCTGCCGAGTATCTACAATCCTCCCTCGGGAGTGATCGCAACTGCGAATGGGCGCATCACGCCAGACGGCTATCCCTATTCCATCAGCACGGAATGGGAGGCACCGTGGCGCACGGAGCGCATTTATCACGTGCTGGAATCGGGGAGAAAGTTTGCGGTCGCGGACATGCTTGCGCTGGAGAACGACGTTCACTCCGAGAATGATCTGTTCGCAGCCGAACGTTTTGTCTATGCCGTCGACCATGCCTCGCAACCCTCTACGCGGGCAAGACAGGCTGCCGATCTCATGCGCAACTGGGATGGGCGAATGCTGGCCTCTTCGACAGCGGCCACCATCGCGGTGCGCTCGGGTGAGGAACTGACGCGCCTGCTGCTCGAGCCCCGCCTGGGATCCGCCCCGGAAGATCCGAAGCAGCAGGAAACAATGTTGAGTTGGAAAACCTATCAGTGGCACTTGCAAACGGTGTGGCTGCAAAATTTGCTGCTGCATCAGCCTAAGCGCTGGCTGCCGGAAAAGTATCCGAACTACAATGAACTGCTGACCGCCGCGGTAGAGGCGGCCGTGAACGGGCCAGAAGTTCCAAAGGATCTGACTTCATGGCATTGGGGTAGCTTTAACGCAGTGGAAATTGAGCACCCAGTGCTGGGGAAGATTCCGTTGGTTCGGCGCTGGACCGCGCCGGGAGTGAGGGAGCAGTCGGGCAGCAAGTACACCGTGAAAGCTGTGACGCGCCAGCACGGGCCCTCCGAACGCTTCACCGCGAACCTTGCGGACCTCGACCAATCCACCTTGAACACGGTCACTGGCCAGGGAGGGAACTTTCTAAGCCCGTATTACATGGACCAATGGAAGGCCTGGTACGAAGGCTCGACCTTCACGTTGCCCTTTACGTCGCAAGCGGTGGAAGCGACGGGGGCGCATCGCCTGGTGCTGGAACCGGGAAGATAAGTATTGCCGGTTACCTGGATCAAGAAAACCGGGATCAAGAAAACCGGGATCAGAAAAAGTCGACTGCCTTCACGTCGATGATATAGCCGTTGATGATGATGGTTCCGGTTTCAATATAGTCGGTGTTCAGTAGCAAACTATCGATGCGTGTGTCGTAGACGCGCAGGTTGCCGCCCTCGGCAACGTACTCCACGTCGCGAGTGGTGAAGCTCTGCAGGCCGGTGACATCGCCGTTGTCCGGCGGAATGACGACCGTGGCGTTCGTGGTGTTGAAGATGGCGAGGCAGCCGCGCACTTCTCCCTGGGGGTTGTAGACATTGCCGATGTTCGTGCAGTCGTATGAGCCGATGAAGAGCTGGCCGTTGACGCTCATATCGATGCGGTCGTGGTAGCCGTCGGGGATGGCAATTTCAGTGGCAGGATTGTTGTAATACGGATCCTGCATTGTGGTCAGGTTGACGAGGTCGAGGGTNNCCGCAATACGTTGCGGCGGTGGTCGCTGCGGAGGAGATTGAGGCGCAGAGAGGGCCTGTTGGCGTTCCTTTTCCGGCCACGTATAGTGTCGACCCGGCCAGGAAGCCAATGGTTGCGCCGTTAACCGGGATCGTCGCACCGACCGTCGGCGGCGTGGTGCCCAGGTTCAGAATCTGCACGCTGGCCTGCGTGCCTCCGCACTGAGCGCCACAATTCAAGATGTAGGCAGTGCTGCCGTCCGCGCTAAAGACTCCGTACACGGGACTGTTGAAACCAGGCAACGTGACTGTGACCGGACTCCCCGTGTTTACCAGAAGGGGCGACATGATGGTCACGGCATTTGAATTGTTGAAAACCAGAAGCTGGGTTCCATCCGGACTCGATACCACCGTTTGCGCGTTGGGGACGCTGATCGTGGCTTCGACGCCCCCCGTGAATGCCAGGTTCATCGCCACAACTGCTCCGGGAGGGGGGCTGCCGGGTCCGTTAAATGAGGCCGCTGGTACTGCCGCGTAGCCGAAGCCCGTATCCAGGGCGACCATGCTGGTGGTCGATCCACCCAGCGATATGCTTCCGGTTTGAGCCTCTCGTCCGGTGCTGACGACTTCTGCACTATTGGTTACGGAATCAAAGGCGAGCAAAGTCGTTCTATCGGGCGATATCGCCATGAGACCCGGAGAGCTGCCGGCGCTGATTTCAGCCGCCCTTACCAGCGTGTCGATCTCTCCGTCAACGGTCATCAGACCGGGGAAAGCGGTCGGGCTTGCGACACTCTGCGAAGCGANNGACCAGAAGCAGGGCAGGCAAAAGCGCGGCGACTCTCTTCCAATCAAACTTCAAACGGCAGGCTCCCAACAACATGAAAGATGGAGATTTAGGTGCGAAACAGCGGATTATAGCAGACCACGAGGTTCGCATCATTCGCACTTCATCATTCGCACTTCATCATTCGCGCTTCAGGGGATGGCGGCGCATCGCGACCTGCCGCCGGAGCGGAAGCCCAGATGCACGACCCCCATTGATCCTGTATTCTGATCAAGTATATGGCGGCTGACCTTCTTACCCGGATCAAGCAGTCCCCCGTTCTGTGCGACGGAGCCATGGGAACGCTGCTTTACGCCAAAGGCGTGTTCATCAACCGCTGCTACGACGAGTTGAATCTCTCCCAGCCCGAGCTGATTCGTGCCATCCACCACGACTACTTGCAGGCTGGCGCCGAAATCATCGAAACCAATACGTTCGGGGCCAATGCGTTCCGCCTGGCACGGCACAGTATCGCCGACAAAGTGCACGACATTAACCGGGCAGGCGCGCGGCTGGCCCGAGAGGCCGCCAAGAGCTTCGATGTGTGGGTGGCGGGATCGGTTGGCCCGCTGGGAACGAGAATCGAGCCCTTGGGAAAAACATCTTTCGAGGAGGCCCGGCAGGCATTCCGCGAGCAGATCGCGGCGCTGGCCGAAGGTGGCGTTGATCTGCTGATGCTGGAAACCTTTGGATACCTCGAGGAGCTTCATCAGGCAATGCTGGCGGCCAAGGACGTGGGGGCAAAATTGCCATTGGTGGTGCAGGTTACGATTGATGAAGACGGCAACTGCCTGGATGGTTCCAATCCGGAGACTTTTGCGCCGCGCCTCGAAGAGTGGGGCGCAGACGTCGTCGGTTGCAACTGCAGTGTGGGTCCGGTGGCTATGCTGGACGCCATCGAGCGGGTGCGAGCCGTGACTTCCCTGCCGCTTTCCGCGCAGCCGAACGCAGGCATTCCACGCTCGGTGGAAGGCCGAAACATCTACCTGTGCTCGCCGGAGTACATGGCGAGTTATGCGCGGAAGTTCGTCGCTGCCGGCGTGCGCATCGTCGGGGGGTGCTGCGGAAGCACTCCCGACCACATCCGTGTCATGAAATCCGCCCTGCGCGTTGGAGAAGCCAGGGGGAAGACGGCTTCGGCCCAGATTGTTGGAAGCGCGGCTACACCAATGGCGACACCCGCCCAACCGTTAGAAGAACGATCGCTTCTGGGGGCGAAGCTGGCGCGTGGAGAATTCGTCACCATGGTGGAGGTGGTTCCTCCTAAAGGAACCGATATCCGCAAGGAGTTGGAAGGCTCACGGTTCCTGAAATCGGTGGGTGTGGATGCGGTCAACATTCCGGACAGTCCGCGGGCTTCGGCGCGCATGAGCAACCAGGCGCTCTCGTTGCTGGTGCAGCGGGAGGCGGGAATCGAGGCGATTCTGCACTACACCTGCCGCGACCGCAACGTGCTGTGCATCCAGAGCGACCTTCTGGGAGCGGCTGCGGTGGGGATCAAGAACCTGATCTGCATTACGGGCGATCCTCCGAAGATGGGCAACTATCCGGACGCGACGGCGGTGTTCGATGTCGATGCCATCGGCCTGGTCAACATTGTTCACAACTTGAACCTGGGGCTGGACTTGGGCGGAAATCCGATTGGCGCGGGCACGGGCTTCGTAATTGGCGTGGGAGCGAATCCGGGGCTTACTGATCTGGATGAGGAAATCCGGCGGTTTGAGTTCAAAGTGCAGGCCGGAGCCGAGTACGCGGTAACGCAACCGGTTTTCGACATTCGTTTACTGGAGAACTTCCTGCGGAGGATCGAGCAGTTCCACATCCCGGTAGTGGCAGGGATATGGCCGCTGGTGAGCGTGCGCAACGCTGAGTTTATGAAGAACGAGCTTCGTGTGTCGGTGCCGGATTCGATTCTCGAACGCATGCAGCGGGCCCCGACACCACAAGGGGCAAGGGACGAAGGCGTGGCCATTGCCCGGGAAATGCTGCTGGCGGTGCGGCGCACGGTGCAGGGGGCGCAAATCAGCGCGCCGCAAGGACGTTACAGCTCCGCGGTGGATGTGCTTGAGGTGCTGGGAACGAAAAGTCCCGCCACGGCTTAGAATTCCCCTTTTTGGAGTCACGGAAGTCCATTCACCAATTATTTACAAAAAAAGACTGGACACCCTGCGCAAGAAGTTGCATACAATAAAGTCAAGGAGCTAACCCCGTTGGCCAAGTTTGAAGAGTGCCTCCAGCGCCTGGAAAAGATATTTCAGGAACTGGAAAAGGGAGACGTGCCGTTGGAAAAGTCTCTGACCCTTTTCGAGGAGG
>PLKR01000424.1:0-5378 GCA_003140655.1 Acidobacteriaceae bacterium
TTCGCACGCCGGATGGCGAAGAGATGCCTGTCTTCGGGGAAGACCTGGCCACGGAGGTCGGACGTCGGTACGGGGCTCCCGTGCAGATGATGCAGTTGAAGCATGGCATCTTCGATGAGGCGAGCATCTCCGTGATCGCCTCCGATACGGTGCGCGAGATCGGACGACTCGCAGGGCTGAGCGCGGACGTGCGACGATTTCGCCCGAATGTTGTGGTTCGTTTGCTGCGATCGGTTCCCTTCCAGGAGGACGAGTGGTTGGGCAGTGTGCTCTCATTCGGCGAGGGGGACGACGCCCCCGCCATCACCGTCACGATGCGCGACGTCCGCTGCTCGATGGTGAACCTTGNNCCCGACTCAGCAAGTCCTGCTCCAGAAGTGCTAAAGGCGGTCGTTCGTGCGAACCAGAACAACGCGGGAATCTACGGCGCGGTCACTCGCATCGGCCGACTGGCCGTTGGACAGACCATAACCCTCCATGCGGCGGCCGAGAAAAGGAAACCTGAGTGATCGAAACACAATGTCCCGGAACGCCGCCCAACCGGCGTTGCAGCTGATGAACTCCCGTCTTCGGTAGTGGTGCGGTTTGACACAACCTTTTGAAATCAGCAGTCGTATAAGATGCGGGTGCTGCATGGCTAAACAGCGAGGCTATCCCGACCAGCGAGGTTTGTGGGCAGACAGCGACACAATCGCTGAGCAGTTCGTACCGAGTGAACGTTACAAAGCACAACAGAGGGCGATGGCTCAGACTTTAATTGCGGCAGGTTTGAGTCCTGAACAGGTCGCAACCATGCTCTTCATTCCGGTTGACCTGCCTTCAGGCGAGGGGCCAGAAGATGAGAAGCCAGAAGATCCGTAACGGGGCATTTCGTTCCGCCGTGCTATGCCCGAACCGACCCCGCGTTCCTAAACATCAAAATCAAACTATACCGCTGCAGTTCTGTCATGGTGCTGAGTTCTTGCGTGTCGCACCCTGGGTAGAATCTTGGGACGGTTTCATTTTGCGGGAAGGAACTCTCGCGCGAATTGCACTGTGTTGGTTGCAGTTACATTTTTGACACTTGACAGAGGCGGTGCTTCGGGTTCCGAATCGTGTTCGCGAAAGAATTGCGCGCGAAGATTTCCGTACGACGAAAAAAATTTGTGCTACTATGCGGCACTGTTGGCTTTCGAAAAATCTCATTCACCATGGCAACCGCGCACGATACAAGAGGCGCATTCCGCAGTACACTAAGGGTTCCATCAGCGAGTTAGGTAAACGGCAGTTTTAGACAGGCGCCCTCAAGCCAGCCGCCGGGACGCCGCGGCGGGTATTTCATAATTTATGTCAGCTCAAGGCTCAGCACTCTCCCCCAATCCGTGGACGCGCATCCTGGATGCGCTGGAAAAAAAGATTAACCGGCACTCCTACGATACGTGGTTAAAGCCGACGCGCTACAGCCACTCCAGTGGCGGGATTTTATTCGTGCGCGTGCCCACGGCGGAGTTCCGGCACGCGGGCGACAAATATGCGGACCTGATCCAGGAGGCGATCGACAACCTGGGGCTGGAGTTCAACGACGTGAAGTTCGTGACGCCGGAGGACGATCCGGCGGCGACGGCGATGCGCCACAATGGCGGGCTGTCGGCGGCTCCGGCGGCGGCGGGAGCAGCTCCGGCGCAGGCGCGGTTTGACTGGGATGGCGCGGCGCAACTGAATCCGCGCTATACCTTTGACGCTTTCGTCATCGGCAGCGGGAACCAGTTCGCGCATGCGGCGTGCCAGGCGGTGGCGGAGCGTCCGTCGAAGGCCTACAACCCGTTGTTCCTGTATGGCGGCGTCGGCATGGGAAAGACGCACCTGATGCAGGCGATTGGGCACGAGGTGAAGCGGCGGCAGCCGCAGGCTTCGATTTGCTATGTATCGAGCGAGAAGTTCACGAATGACATGATCAACTCGCTGCGCTACGACAAGATGACCAGCTTCCGCGACCGGTTCCGTAGTGTGGACGTACTGCTGATTGATGACATCCAGTTCTTGAAGGGCAAGGAGCGGACGCAGGAAGAGTTCTTCCATACGTTCAACGCTTTACACGACACGATGAAGCAGATTGTCATTGCCAGCGACTGTTCGCCGAAGGAACTGGCGGAGATTGAGGATCGGCTGCGCAGCCGGTTTGAGTGGGGATTGATCGCAGACATCCAGCCTCCGGATCTGGAGACGAAAGTGGCGATCCTGCAAAAGAAGGCAGAGCAGGAGAAGGTCATTTTGCCGAGCGATGTCGCGCAGTATGTGGCGCAGAATATCCGGTCGAACGTGCGCGAGTTGGAAGGAGCGCTGATCCGGCTGGTGGCGCACTCGTCGCTGATTGGGGCAGAAATTACGCTGCCTTANNCAGAAAATGGTGGCGGAGCAGTTTGGGCTGCGGCTGATAGAAATTAAAGCGAAGGACAATTCGCGGGCGATCGTGTATCCGCGGCAGATCGCGATGTATCTGGCTAAGCACATGACCGAGGCGTCGCTGCCGGAGATTGGGCGGCAATTTGGGGGAAAGCATCACACGACCGTGCTGCACTCGGTGGAGAAGATTGAAGAGGTTCGCAAGAACGATAAAGATTTGAACAGGTTGCTCAATAAGCTGACGGAGCAATTGGGCGGATAGGTGCGAGGTATTTGGCGTTTTGCACTGAGCGGCGCAGTCTTCCTTTTCCCAGGCTGTGAATGAGATGTGGAAACTGTGCAAGGGTTAGGAGAAATGGCAGAAGCGGAAATCTTCTTCCCTGGACTCCGCCAGGTTGCAGACCGATTTCTCACATAAAGGGATCGGGTTCAACGTGGTGAGAATGGGCAGGTTGGCAAAGTTTTCCACTTCTGCGACGCGCCTACTGTTACTGCTGGTTTTATAAGGTTTATTATTTAATATAGGGAAGTAATAAAAGTAGCACGCGGCAGGGGAGATTAAAGTCTATGCCGGTGGAAGCAGTTGTGGCAGTGGGGACGATGGAGATCACAGTCAGCAAAGTTGAATTGCTGCGGGAGTTGACGGCTACCCAGGGCGTGGTTGAGCGCAAGACCACTATTCCTATTCTTTCTAATTATTTATTCGAGGCCGCCGAGGGCAAGCTGTCACTGACCGCGACTGACCTGGATCTTAGCCTGCGAACCTCGTGCAATGCGAAGGTGAAGAAGGAAGGGTCATGTACGATTCCGGCGCGCAAGTTGCATGACTACGTGAAGCTGNNAGCCTGCCGGTGTTTCCAACGGCGGGGGTGGTGAAGATTCCGGGGCAGGTGTTGCGGGGGTTGATTGCGCGGACCGGGTTTGCGATATCGAGCGAAGAGTCGCGCTACACGCTGAACGGCGCCCTGATGCTGCTGAAGCCGGAGTCGATCACGATGGTGGCGACGGATGGGCATCGACTGGCGCATTGCGAGCGCAGTGGTGAAAAGTTTGAAGGCGTCTCGGGCGAGATGAAGACGCTGGTGCCGAAGAAAGCGATGGATGAACTGAAGTCGCTGCTGGATTCGACCGACGCGGAGACCGTTGAGTTTGCCAAAGATGAGTCGACACTGTTCTTCCGCATCGGATCGCGGCTGCTGACTTCGCGGCAGCTTACGGGACAATTCCCGAACTTCGAGGCCGTTCTGCCCAAGGACAATAGCAAGAGCATTACGCTGAACAACGCGGATTTGAACTCGGCGATCCTTCGCGTGGCGCAGTTTGCCGACGAGCGCTCGCGGGCAGTGCGGATGAAGCTGGAAAAAGGCGAGGTGAAGATTTCGGCGTCGTCGACGGAAGCGGGTGAGTCCGAAGATTCGATTGAAGCACCCTATGACGGCGAGACGATGACGATAGGCTTCAATGCTCAATACCTGGTGGACTTCCTGAAAGCCGCCGGCACCGGCGAGGTGCGGCTGGAGTTGAAGGATTCGCAGTCGGCGGGACAGTTGCGGCCGGCCGAGGGCGATGATTATAAGTACCGGTATATTGTTATGCCGATGCGGATCTGAGCGGCGCCGACTCCCAATTTCATTTTTCCGATAGGCGAAAGATCCTGCCCGGCTTGACCTCCGGGCCTTCCTGTCATACATTTGCGACCAATCTCATTTGGAGAGGTGTCTTATGCTGGACGGATTCAAGAAGTTCATTCTGCGCGGCAATGTGGTGGATATGGCGGTGGGCGTGGTGATTGGCGCAGCGTTTGGGGGAGTGGTGACGGCGCTGACCAAGGATTTGCTGACGCCGCTGATCGCGGCTATTGTGGGCAAGCCGGATTTTTCTTATCTGGGATTTTCGATTGGGAGCACGCCATTTCCGGTCGGCGACTTCATCAATGCCTGCGTTGCGTTTCTGCTGGTTGCGGTGGCGATTTATTTCTTCGTGGTGACGCCGGTGAACGCGCTGGTGGCGCGAATGAATCGAGGAGAGAAGCCGCCTGATCCGACGACCAAGAAGTGTCCGGAGTGCTTGAGTGAGATTCCGATTGAGGCGCGGCGGTGTTCGCACTGCACGCAGCCGGTGATGGGGCGAGCGGCGTAAAGACAGTGGCCAGTTGTCAGTGGCCAGTGACCAGNNTCGTGAAATGTTTTTGTAAGATGGAAACATGAGTGACATTCTCGGAATCCGAATTCTCAGGATCACGATTCTCGGAATCACGGCTTGCGCGACGATTTCTGTGCGGGCGCAAACAAGCCAACCTGCAAGCTCGTCGTCTTCCTCGTCTAAGCCCGTTAAGAAGTCCGCGTCAGCGACGGTTTCGAAGCTGGATTCCGGAGTAGTCAGCGCTGGAGCGTACCGCAGTCCTGCATTTGGATTCACATGCAAGATTCCGGCGGGATGGGTGTTGCGGACCGAGGAGATGAATGCGCGGGAGGGTGAGGACGAGAAGGTAGATGCGGGCAAGAAGGCGACGGATGCTGGACGAGTGCTGCTGGCGGCATTTTCGCGGCCTCCCGAGGTGCGGGCCGAAGATGTGAATGCTTCGATTCTGATTGCGGCGGAAAGTGTGGCGGCGTATCCGGGCCTGAAGGATGCCGCGCAGTATTTTGGGCCGGTGAGCGAAGTGGCAAAGGCGCAGGGGTTCGCGGTGGTCGAAGAGCCTTATCAGTTTGTGATGGGGACTAAGACGGTGGTGCGGGGAGATTTTCAGAAAGATGTGGGAACGCGGGTGATGCGGCAGTCGACGCTCGTGGTGCTGGCGCAGGGGTTCGCGGTTTCGTTTACGTTTATTGGNNCAACCCGGATCAGGAAATCTAGTCTAAGGGTTCTGGTTCGAGCGCTATGTTGGTTTCGCCGGCGGCTTTTTTCGCGGCGTATTTTTTCATCCACGCTTCCCAGCTTTTGCCGGCGGCGGTGTCGCGTCCGGTGAAGGCCAGGGAGGCGATGTCGGCGTAGGA
>PLKR01000424.1:5486-8576 GCA_003140655.1 Acidobacteriaceae bacterium
CCCGGGGAGACCTCAAGAGTGTCAGGGTTGGCGTGGGGCACGGCTTGCGCGGCTTCGTGGTCGATGTGGCCGGATTCTTTGCCTGTCATAACTTACGCGCGGGTTTCTTGCAGAGGCTCGTTCGTCGGTGCGATCTGAACCAGCGGGTGCACCGGAGCTTGAGGTTCATCCAGCAAGCGAAGCGCTTCTTCATCGCGATAGCTGGTGAACAGAGTCGCTTTGACCGTGGCTAGGAATCCGCCGAGCGAGCTGAAGGTGGCATTCACCGCGGAGGCTTCGTAGCCGCTGTGAACCATGCAATTGGCGCAGGCGGGATTGCCGGATTCCGTGCCGTAGTTGCTCCAGTTCGTGGTCGAGAGCAGCTCGGCGAAAGTTTCGGCGTAGCCATCCTGGAGCAGATAGCAGGGCTTCTGCCATCCGAAAATGTTGTACGTGGGCATGCCCCATGGGGTGCAGGGATAAGTGCGCTTGCCCATCAGAAATTCCAGAAAGAGCGGCGAGAGATTGAAGCGCCAGTTCTTCTTGCGGTTCGACAGGATGGCGCGGAACATGCGGCGGGTGCGGGCGCGGCCGAGGAAGTGTTTTTGGTCGGGAGCCTTGTCGTAGGAGTAGCCGGGCGAGAGCATCATGCCTTCGAGGCCGAGTTCCATCATGTCATCGAAGAAAGCGCGGACGGATTTGGGATCGGCGCCGTCGAACAGCGTGGTGTTGGTGGTGACGCGGAAGCCGCGGCTGAGGGCTTCTTTGATCGCATCAACGGCGATGTCGTATCCGCCTTCGCGGCAGACGGCCAAGTCGTGCTCTTCGCGCTGGCCGTCGAGATGGACGCTGAAGGTGAGGTACTTGCTCGGCTTGAAGAGATGAAGCTTCTCTTTCAACAGCAGGGCGTTGGTGCAGAGGTAGATATATTTCTTGCGGGCGACTAAGCCTTCAACAATCTCGGCGATCTGCGCGTGCATGAGCGGCTCGCCGCCGGGGATGGAGACCATGGGGGCGCCGCACTCATCAACGGCGCGGAAGCATTCTTCGGGCGTGAGATCCGTCTTGAGGATGTGGGCAGGGTACTGAATCTTGCCGCATCCGGCGCAGGCGAGGTTGCAGCGGAACAGCGGCTCAAGCATCAGCACGAGCGGGTACTGCTTGCGGCCGGCGAGCTTCTGGCGCAGTACGTAGGACGTGACGGTCCACATCTGTGAAACGGGTACTGGCATTATGGGTTGAGAACTCCTGTGCCACTATCTTATCAGGGCGAGCCGGTTAGATGGCGGAGAAGCGGCCGGAGGTGCCGGAAATTGAACTTGGAGGCGGGGTCGCCGACATGTGAACATCCCCAACAAAGCCAAAACCATTGGTTGTCGGACTAATGTGGGCAGGCAAAGGTGGGGAACAGAAGAAAGTTTCGGAAAAAGCCAAAGCCCCGAGTTGCGCTCGGGGCTTTGAGATACATAGACGACGTTCGCCAAACACTTACTATGATAAACCGGGTCCTTGAATTGTCAATAAACTTTGGTATCGAGTGACCCGNNGGGAGTCGAACCCTAATGGCTGCAAAACCACTCGACATTTGGCGAACGTCGTCCAGTACCCACTGGCAATGCCCTCCTAAACGAATCGTCCACCGTGTAACATCTTATGGGCCCGCACTCGCGAAACGAATTGTATGCCCATAAATATTTGAGGAACTGGACCAAATCGGGAGAACAAAGAAGGGTAACCGCGCGAGTTCACATCCGATAGAACAACACCCTCCCCGCCGGTTCCAACTGCTGCATCAAATCAAAATCGCCGATGTTCCGCGTCAGCAGGGTGCAACCGTACCGCCGCGCGGTTGCGAATAACAGGGCATCATTCATAAGGTGCCGCCGCTGATCTTTGTTGAAGTTCTGAAGACGCGCCAAAATGCCGGAGAGAATGCTAGCCTCGCGCCACACGATAACATCGGGAACGATTGTCCGTCGCGTGGGTCGTTGATCAATGACAGCGGCAATTCTGTCGATGACCGGCCGCGTCCTCGCATTATGAGGTTCAAGCAAGCCCACGGCGGAAATCAATTCCGCTTCCGTAACCGGAGAATGCCACGCTTCGACCGCTCGCAACATGAGCTGGCCCGTCACAGGGAACTGGTCTCGGAGAACATCGATGTAAACGGTGGTGTCGTACAGCAACTTGGCGGGTTTCACCCTGATTGTTTCAAGAAAGTCCAGCTCCGACTCGGCTCGTCGCTGAAGAGGCCGACTGTGTCTCTCTGGCTTGTAACGTCTAATGCTGCGCCAAAGCTCAGAACTCAAGATCGACCTCAGGATCGATCGTACCTCGCTGTGAAAGCAGCCACTCGGCGTAGTCGTCTCCCACAGCGATATTCGCGAGCGCGACCTCGATCAAGTCCGTATCCGACTTAATGCCGGTTCGCTTCTTGGCCTGGGAGACAAGCGCTTCCGGCATCCGGCCGCGAACCACTTGCGTGCGGCGGCCGTCAAGCAAACCCTCGCGCTCCGCCATGACCAGTACCTCCTTAAACTTGCTTTGGCGGAAGTAGGAACGCCTTGATCGCTCTCGGTTGGCAGGACGAACAGCAAGCTGTACCATGTAGGACTCCGTAGCACAGATATAGGACAATTGTAGCACGCGCAAACTAGCGGAAGAAGGAGTGGAGGATGCACCCGAGATTTGAAGATTCACTCGTCCCAAAATGATGCTAACTGCCACGATTCCGCCCCTGCCTCGCCTCGGAAAACCCGCCCGTCCGTGGTATAATTTTAATAGTCGCCAAACGAACCTAAGTATAAGACATTTCAATAACTTGAAGTCAATTCGGGCGCACTATCGGAGCTAGGTTAGGGCGGGTTTTCTAAGTCAGTTTTCCAGGCGTAACCAGGCCCGGTTCTGAGAGAAAGTCGGGGCATTCTCCCGCGGAGCGGAATGGCCACCAAAGAGATCAATACTCCCATCGTCGAAACCAAAACAAAAAACGGAATCGTAACCCCGATGACCGCCGGAAACGGCGGCGGCAACAGCGACTACACTGCCGACTCGATCAAAGTGCTCGGCGGCATGGAGGCGGTGCGCAAGCGTCCGGCCATGTACATCGGA
>PLKR01000187.1:0-2750 GCA_003140655.1 Acidobacteriaceae bacterium
CGAGGCGGCCGTCCCCACATTCACTGCTTAAGGGCAATCCCAGGACATTTCATTTCAAATTGAAGAGGGCGTTTACGTGGGCGGTTACCGTGACCGTTTGCGGGGTGAATTCTTCGGTGGGCGGTGGAGCGGACTCGATTCTGGTGGCCATGGCGTGGGCCATGCGCGGGACTGGGATGCGCTGGTTTTCGAAGGTATCGACGGAGGCGTAGGAAAGCTCTCCGAGGGTGCGGCCGCTGGCGCGGGCGATGGCGTCGGCAGAGTTGCGGGCGCGGCGGTAGGCGTCTTCGACGGCTTTGTTCTTGGCTTCGTCGATGGTCTCGAGGGTGTAGTTCAGAGTTTGGGTTTCGCTGACGTTGGCGTCGGCGAGTTGCTGGGTGATGGGGCCGATCTTGGAAAAATCTTTAAGCTTGAGCGTGACGTCGGTGGTGACGCGGTAGCCGATGACTTTTTGTTTTGGTTTCCATTCGTAGACCGGCTGAACTGAAAGGAATCCGACGTTGGCGGCTTTGGGCTCGATGCCGTTGGCGCGGAGGACCTGGCGAACCTGCTCGGCGTCTTTGGAGGCGTGCTCATAGGCTTTTTGGGCGGCGTCCTCCTGCACGGAAATTCTGAACTGCAGGAGAGCGGTGTCGGGAGCGGATTCGAATTTGCCGTCGGCACCGACGTAAACGGAGTTGGGAAGTGCGGTGACGGCGGGATGCTCCTGCGCGAAGGATGGGGTTGTGAGTATGCAGAGCGCGAGAAGAGCGAGCGCGGATTTCATGGAATGCCTCCCAAGTGAGTCCAGTTCTTCTTAATTGTAGGTTGAGGTATAGATTAACCACCAGTTAGAACGCGGAAATCACTGCGTCTTGCAGAGCGCGGGGCCGGGAAGTGGGAAAGACGCGGGTTACGAAAATCGAGAGCTAACCTCAGCGGCTGAAGCCGCAATCAATCTCTCATCTTTATGGCACGACTGAAGTCGTGCCCTTTCCGATCGGTGGCTTCTGGGCTTTTCTCAAAATTGTTATCAGCCTTTGGCGCTGGCGGAGTAGCTGAAGGGATAGCTCTGGGCGTTGATCTCGCGGCGCAGGTCTTCGAAGATATCGTCGGGCATCTTCAGGAAGACCTGGACGACCTCGGGATCGAACTGGCGGCTGGTCCAAGCGTGGATCTCTTTGCGTGCTTCGGCGAGGGTTCTGGCGGGACGATAAGGGCGGTCGGAGATGATGGCGTCGAGAGTATCGGCGACGGAGAAGATGCGCGCGCCCAGGGGGATTTCTGTGCCCTTGAGACCGCGGGGATAGCCGGACCCGTCGAAGTGTTCCTGGTGGGAGTAAACAATGTCGCAAGCTTCGGTGAGGAACGGGATTTTCTTGAGCATCTGGTAGCCGTGATAGCAGTGCTCGCGCATGATGGTGCGCTCGTTGTCGTCGAGCTTTCCGGGCTTGCGAAGGATGTTGTCGGGGATGGCCATTTTGCCGATGTCGTGGAGGAAAGCGCCTCGAGCGATGACGAGGATTTGTTCGCGAGGCACGCCCATGGCGCGGGCGATGGCAATGGTGAAAGCGGTAACGCGGCGGGAGTGGCCTTCGGTTTCGGCGTCTTTGAGGTCGAGTGCGTCGCCCAAAGCCTGCAGGGTGATGTCGTAGGAGCGTTCGAGGTCCGACATGGCAGCCTGAAGCTGGTCGGTGCGGGCTTCGACCAGAGATTCCAGATTGGTTTGGTAGGTGCGGTTTTCCACCTTGAGGCGGCGATTCTCCAGAGCCCGGCCCACGGCGTTGAGCAANNTGCCATCGAGGTCAGCCATCATCAGGTCGGAAAGCATGAGTTCAAATACTTCGCCGGAATTGAGCAGGGCGAGGGCTTCCATGCCGGAACTGGCCTGCTTCCAGGTATAGCCGGCGGCGGCCAGGATGGCGCAGACAATTTCGCGGATTGCCTCTTCGTCGTCGACTACGAGAATTCGGTCGGGCATGACTGTCTCAGGATACTATCGGCGATTTTACGCCAGCTGTTAGGTTCCGAAAGTAACCATCCAGGTCCGGAAAGCGCATCGATAACGGGGCGGAGCATGGTATTCAGAAGCAGGGCATAGTTACGTCTGGAATACAAGACAGAGTAGCGGCGCAATCTGATGAGGAAGCGAGCCAAACGCGCGATTATTGCATCGCAAAGGACGCGACCCATCGGCGCGCTTCGCTTGCTCAAGGCAGCCGCGTTCGCGCGGGCTCGCCCAGATCCCTCGGCAAGCTCGGGACAGGCTCTTCACTGCGCAAAAAACGCTGGTTCAGGATGACAACTGAAAGATGAACGCTTCGCTCTGGTCCTTTTGGAACAGCACCGCACAGCCTGCGCTCGCCGGATTGAAGGCCGGGGAGTGGGCGGTGCTGCTCGTGCTGGGAGCGTCGCTGCTGGTGCTATCGGCGCTGCGGGAGCGCTATCTTCTGGTTTGGACGGCGGGCTGGGCGCTGCTGGCCGGTTCGCGGCTGGCGGGCGTACACGGGGCCGGAATGGGGATTCCGGAGCGCTACGTTCCGGCGGTGGAGCAAGCCGCGTTCGCGGTTGCGATGGGATTGTTTGCCGGCGCTGTCTTTCTGTATGTCCGAGAGCGGAATCTGCTGGCGCCGCTGGCTGCGATCACCGTGAGCGTGGCGGGCTTTGCTGTCGCCCGCGTGCTGCTGTGGCCTGATTCGCTGCCCTTGCGAGTCGCTCTGGAAGTTTCTTACCGAATCATTCTACTGACCGCGGCGATCGCTTTGCTGCGC
>PLKR01000187.1:2816-2959 GCA_003140655.1 Acidobacteriaceae bacterium
ACCGAGAGCATTGTGCTGGCTCAACAGCAGGGCGGCATGATGGGAGACGCACTGGGAGAATTGCGGCGGCTGACCAGGAGCAAGGCTGCGTGGTTCCGCCTGATTGAGGGCGGAAATCTGATTGCGACGCATGCAGTGGGAGT
>PLKR01000187.1:3022-6720 GCA_003140655.1 Acidobacteriaceae bacterium
CGCCGATCGGGCTGCTGGTCCTGGGAAACGCAGGGACGAGAAAGCTGACCCTCGAGGAACTGGAGTTTCTGGAGACTTGCGGACGGCAGTTGGGGATCGCGATCGAGAATTTCCGTTTGCTGGAGCAGGCCTTGCGCTCGCAACGGCAGTGGAGGAACACGTTTGACTCGGTGCACGACATCATTCTGGCGCACGATGCGGATTTCCGCATTATCAAGGCCAACCAGATTTTGCTGGAGCAGGTGGAACTGGCGTCAGCGGACGTAATCGGCAGCACCTGCGAATCCATATTGCCGCACGGGTTGGGCGAGTGGACGGGATGCCCTTACTGCGCACGCGGGGGCGAGGAAATCAGTGAAGGAGCCGACCCGTGCTTCGGCGGATTCTCCGTGGTCTCCACTTCTTCGTACACAGAGCAAGGGAACAATCAGAAGGGGACGATCCACATCGTTCGCGACATTACGGAGCGGCGGTCGGCGGAAGAGAAATACCGTCTGCTGTTCGAGCAGGTGCAGGAAGGCGTGTATGTGGCCACGCCCCGCGGTCGTTTACTGGACTGCAACGATGCGTTTGTGCACATGCTGGGGTATGAAAAGCAGGAAGAATTGCTGACCCTGAATCTGGACGAGGACATTCGAGTGGATGCGGGCCAGCGGGATGCTTTCCGCCGGGACATCGAGCAGCAGAATTACGTCCGCAATTTTGAAGTGACCATGCGGCGCAAGAATGGAACGTTGCTGCTGGCGGCCGAAAGCAGTTTCGCTACGCGGGATGCGGCGGGGAAAATCGAGCGGTTTCAAGGCTTTGTTCTGGACGTGACGGAGAAACGGCGCGCCGAAGACGAGATGCGGCGGCGCAACCGCGAACTGAATGCCCTGAACGCCATGGCGGTGGTGGCGACGCAGTCTTTCGATCTGGATGAGATTCTGAACCTGACGCTGCGGCAGGTGGTTTCGTTATTCGGGGCGGAGAGCGGAGCGGTGTACCTTTCGGATTCGGATGCGCCAACGTACCGGCGTCGAGCGGCTTGGGGACCACGCAGCCGCGACAAGTCCCGACCGGCGGAAATCAGTTTTGCAGAGGGCTTTGGAGATCTGGTGATGCGGTCGCGCGCCGAAGTGATCACGGCGGAGTATCTGCCGCATCTCACGGGAGCGGTGGCGGACTTCATCCGCTCCGACGGTGATGGCTCGTGGATCTGGGTGCTGTTCTGGGGCAAGGACAGTCCGATCGGAATCATGGGACTGCGCAGCCAGGCGGAGTACGAATATTCCAGCGGAGAAGAGAACCTGATGGTGGCGATCAGCCGGCAGTTGGCCACCACNNGGCGTGGCGCATGAGTTGAACAATCCGCTGACCGCGATTTTGGGATATGCGCAGTTGCTGGAAAGCGAAGGATTGAACGAGCGCGCGCAGGACTATGTGGGCAAGATGTTCAAACAAGCGCAGCGCACGCACCGGGTGGTGCAGAATCTGCTTTCGTTCGCGCGGCAAAGGAAGCCGGAGCGGTCGGAGGTGGACATCCGGAAGGTGCTGGAAGAGACATTGGCACTGCGCGACTACGACCTGAAGGTNNGAGCAGGTATTTCTGAACATCATCAACAATGCGGTGGACGCCGTGCTGGAGACGGGACGACCGGGGAAGCTGAAGATCCGAGTTTATTGCGAGAAGAGCGACGTGTGCGCGCAGTTTGCCGACGATGGCCCGGGGATCAAGGATCCCAAGAGAATTTTCGACCCGTTCTACACCACGAAGAACGTTGGGAAGGGAACGGGGCTGGGGTTGAGCATCTGCTACGGCATTGTGAAGGAACACGGGGGCGACATCACGGCGCACAATGGTTCCGAGGGCGGAGCAGTGATCGAAGTGCGGCTGCCGATGGCAGTGGCGCCGGGGGCCGTGGTGGAAACGGTGCCAGTTGCTCCGCCGAAGCGCCAAGGCGCCATTCAGGGCCGAGTGCTGCTGGTGGAGGAAGAAGAAGCGGTGCTGGAGTTCGAGCATGATGTGCTGGCCGGCGCCGGGGCCAACGTAGTGACGGCCAGCCGGAGCGAAGACGTGAAGGCGCGTTTGCTTTCCGAGCCGTTCGATGCGGTGATCATGAGCGGCAAAATGCCGGCGGATTGGAACGCGAAAGAAGCCTACCTCTGGCTCAAACAGAACTGCTCGAACATGGAGAAGCATGTGCTGTTTACGTTTTCCAACGGCGTGGAGCAGGGCGATGAACGGGCGTTCCTGCAAGAGAACAACGTACCCTATCTGGTGAAACCCTTTGAAGTGGCCGAGCTGATTTCGCACGCGAGACGATTGCTGCAAAAGGCTCAGGCGGCGGCCGCTTCGGCGAGCTAGAGATCTCTCGCGCTCTGGCAGATTGTGGCGCTGCAGTGAATCCCGCAGTAATTCAACAAAGCATTACGATTCCATCACAGTTGCGTGCGCAGGCCCTTCACGAGACGGCGGAGAGCTTTTTCGTTGCGGCGATACCAGCGCCATTGACCCTGCTTCTCAGCATCGACCAGGCCCGCCTTGGTGAGGATGGCCATGTGATGGGAGATGGTCGGTTGGGAGAGATGCACGCGTTCTTCAATGTCGCCAGCGCATAGGCCAGCGTGCTTTCCGATAGCGGGGGCGGTGGTTGAAGCTGGGCCACGTTTGAGGGCTCCGAGGATGCGGCGCCGCGTGGGATCGGCAATGGCATGGAGCGCGTGGTCGAGAGACGTGGGCGAGGTAGTCATGGGGACTAGGAATAGCCGTTAAATTGACGGTTGTCAATATGCAAGAGGGTAAGGAAGCCAGCCCAACGCGCGATTATTGGCTCGCAAAGAACGCCTGCTCGGGATGACAATCAGGCACGCTGCCGCGCGGCTCGCAGCCACTCGATGCGGGTGAATTCGAGGTACCGCACGTCACTATCCGGCAGGGAGCAGTTGGATTGGTCAAGGTGAGGAGCCAGGGTGCCGCCGCGGATCCAGTAGCCGGTATCGTCCTGCTTGAGAATGGTTGTGTCGAGCGGGTCCATGCCTTGCAGCTTGAAGACGACACGGCGGTTCAGCAGAGGGTTACGCTTCATCGGGCGCTTCACTTCTTCGCTTTCTACTTTTTTAGGATCGGGCTATATCCGTCGTTGATGAGCCGGGAGCGCATGCCTTCGGCGTCTTTGACGTCGGTGAAGGGGCCGACCTGCACGCGAAACAGCTTGTCGGTGGCGGAATTGCTGACCACGAAAGCAGGATATTGTTTTTTCTTGAGAGCGTCGACCAGGGCTTGGGCGTCGTCCTGTTTGCTCACCGCGGCGACCTGAACGAAATAACCAGTGGTGGGAAACGCGGCCATGGGATCGGGCGGGTTGGCCGTCTGCGACGGCTGCGCTTCTGTGCCGGAGGACGATGCGCGGGGGGAAGATGCGGGCGCTTGACCGGCAGTTCCTGGGCTGGCGGATTCCGCGTTAGTCAGTTGCGCATTGGCATCCTTTTGCTCGACCGCTTTGTAAAAAGTCATCGGTGGAGCNNGCGGAGCCGTGCCGGCTGCGGCGACTCCGGGGTCTGACTTGCGGCCCAGAGTGTAGCCGAGCGCGAAGAAAACGGCACAGATTATCACCAAGCCGAAGAAGAGGCCCAGCAGCTTCGCGGTACCTAAGGTGATTTCAGTGTCCTGTGAGGAATCCACAACAATGTACCTCAGGGGCTAAGCCCACATTCAT
>PLKR01000187.1:6753-7247 GCA_003140655.1 Acidobacteriaceae bacterium
GCCGTGTCATCGCCCTTGCCCAGCAACTTCTGCAGGCCCGAGAAAAAATCCACGGGGACGGGGAAGATTACGGTGGTATTTTTCTCGACGCCGATCTCCGTCAACGTCTGCAGGTAACGCAGCTGAACGCTGACCGGTTCGGTGGCGAGCAGATGGGCGGCGTCCACCAGGCGCTGCGCGGCTGAGAACTCGCCCTCGGCGTGAATGATCTTGGAACGCTTTTCGCGCTCGGCCTCGGCCTGCTTAGCCATGGCGCGCAGCATGGATTCCGGCATGTCGACCTGCTTCACTTCGACGTTTGCAACCTTCACTCCCCAGGGTGCGGTGTGCTGGTCAAGGATGCTTTGCAGGCGCAGGTTGATCTTGTCGCGGTGGGCGAGAAGTTCGTCGAGCTCTTGCTCTCCCAGCACGGAGCGCAGCGTGGTCTGCGCGAACTGCGAGGTCTGGTAGACGTAGTTGGAAACCTCGACCACGGCCTTGCGGGGATCGATGAC
>PLKR01000187.1:7285-9803 GCA_003140655.1 Acidobacteriaceae bacterium
CGCCACGTTCGTACTCGGCCAGGATCTTGATTGAGCTTAAGACATAAAGGACGACGACGATAGCGGCAATGCCGAAGAATCCGAGTCCGAAGACTTCCATTTCGTACCTCCACGACCTGGAGCGAACAACACTCCTACCGCGGATTGTAACGCAGGGAACAGCGATGGGCGGGGAATTCGGAAGCCACCGGTTGCTTGCACTGGTGCGCGGACGAACGGTTATTTGGAAATGGCCGGTGCTGGCGCGGGTTTCGCTGCGGCCAGCGGTTCGACCTGAAGCAGAAGGCCATCAACCCGGCGCACCACCACGGACTGTCCGGCAGACATATCGGAGGGGGAGACGGCGTCCCAGAGTTCGCCGTGGACGAAGATTTTTCCGCGCGGGGAAAGCGCGGTTTGCGCTATGCCGGTTTCGCCGATCAGCCCCTGAGCGCCGGAAACCATCTTATTGCGGCGAGCTTTGAGGGCGATGCTCATCAGGAACGCTGTGATCAATCCGAGGGGAATGCTGACCGCGAGGGCGGTGAGCAGGTGGACGCGCATTTCCGGGATGGGCGAATCGACGAGGAGCAGTCCTCCGAGAGTGAGTAGAGCAATGCCGCCGATGGTGAGCACGCCGTGGGAGGCGAATTTGGCTTCGGCGGCGAAAAGCGCGAATGCCGCTAGAATGAGCCCCAGCGCGGCAAAGCGCGTGGGCAGCAGATTGAGGGCGAAGGCCGCGATCAAAATGAAGACTACGCCAACGGTTCCGGGAACGACGGCGCCGGGATGATTGAATTCGGCATAGAGAGCGAGCGCGCCGATGGCGAGCAGAATGAAGGCAATGTTCGGGTCCATCAGATAGTTGAGGATTCGTTCTTTGATAGTCATGCCGAAAGGTGCAATGGGCTGAGCCGAGAGCTTGAGAGTGACTTCCTGGCCGTTGAAGCGCTTGAAACTCTTGCCTTCCATCTGGCGGAAAAGGTCCTCCTCGCTGGAGGCCACGTAGTCGATGAGGTGCTGCGAAAGGGCTTCCTGCTCGGTGAAAGATTTGGATTCGCGCACCGCGCTTTCGGCGACCTCAACGTTGCGGCCGCGCCGGGAAACGACCGAACGCATCAAGGCCGCGGCATCGTTCTCGATTTTCTGCTTCATCTCGTCGTCGGGCTTGACCTGGGTTGGACCGAAGAGCAGGACGGGATGCGCCGCGCCCGCGTTGGTCCCCGGAGCCATGGCTGCGACGTCGGCTGCCTCAAGGATGAAGATTCCGGCCGAACCGGCGCGGCTGCCGGTGGGCGCCACGTAGAGAATGACAGGAACCTGCGAATTCGTGATCTTCTCGATGATGTGGCGCGTCGATTCGACGAGGCCTCCGGGGGTATTGATCTCGATCAATATAGCTTGATCGTTGCGGCGCTGGGCCTCGTCGATGGCGCGGGCGATGTATTCCTCAGTGATGGGCTGAATGGTGTCGTTGACGACGATCTTCAGAATTTCGGCGGAGGAGAGAGAGCTGAGAATCAGAGCTGCCACGAGGCCGAGAAGAATACGCGGGATTGTATTGCGTTTCATGAGTCGCCAGTCGCCTACAAGAANNNNGCCCACTGGATGAAGACCAACATACGGTTTTGAAAACCAATCAGAAAAAGAATGTGGACGAACAGCCATGCCAGCCAGGCCATGAAGCCCGAGATGTGAATCTTGCCGAACTGCGCGACTGCGGCGGCCCGGCCGATGGTGGCCAGGCTGCCTTTGTCGTGGTAGTGGAATGCAGGACGGGGCGCGGGTTGCGGCTGAAGCGGCGAGGTTTGGGCGAGTTCCGGTTCCCGGCCAATCTCCCGCCGAATTAGTTTGGCGACGAAGCGGCCTTCGAGGATGGCGACGGGCGCGACGCCGGGAAGCAGCTGGCCCGATGCGTCTTTGAGGGCGGCCAGGTCCCCGATGACGAAGACTTCGGGATGGCTGGGAAGGCTGAGATCGGGATTGACGAGCACACGTCCGGCGCGGTCGACGGGCACGCCAAGCTTCTTGCCCAGCGGCGAAGCGGCTACGCCTGCAGCCCACAGGATGACCGCTGCGTTCATCCGAGTTTCGCCCATATAAACTACGCCGGGCTCAATCTTCGTCACCATCGTTGACGTGAGCACTTCCACGCCCAGCCGCCGCAGTTGCTCGAGCGCGCTGCGCGAAAGATCCTCGGGATAGGCTGGGAGGACATGCGGGCCACCTTCGATGAGATGAATGCGCGAGCGGCGCGGATCGATGGCGCGAAAATCGTGGGCGAGGGCGTGGCGGCAGATTTCGGCGAGGGTGCCGGCGAGTTCGACTCCGGTAGGGCCGGCGCCGACGACTACGAAGTTCAACGGATCGCAGGATCCGCCGGCAGAGGCGCGGCGTTCCGCGAGTTCAAACGCGAGCAGAACGCGGCGGCGGATTTCGAGAGCGTCCTCGATGGTCTTGAGGCCGGGTGCGAGAGCTTGCCATTCATCGTGGCCGAAATAAGCGTGGCTGGCGCCTGCGGCGACGATGAGGGAATCGT
>PLKR01000624.1 GCA_003140655.1 Acidobacteriaceae bacterium
GTTGGAGGCCGAACTGCCGGTGCGCGCAACGCCGAGCCACGCCCTGGCTGCCAGCCGCTTGAGGTTGCGCGCGTCCAGCGGCGCGTCGGTGGCGACGACGATCATGCATGATCCGTCTGCCTTGTCTTTCCCACCGCCGGCTTGCCGTAGTTCCGTACGCAGGTAGTACTGGCCCAACTCCTGGCCCACGGGGGCGCCCGCAATCGTGAGGACACCGCCGAAATTTGTCTGCACAAGGACGCCAACCGAGTACCCACCGAGATTCGCGGGCAGACGGCGCGACGAAGTGCCAATGCCACCTTTCCAGCCGAAGACCACCGTCCCGGTACCCGCGCCGACATCGCCTTCTTCGACCGGACCGCCCCTGGCGTTCTTGACGGCGGCGAACACGTCATCGGGCGTGATGTGGCGACCGCGAATGTCGCTCAGGTATCCGTCATTGGTCTCGCCGACGACGGGGTTGATGGACAGCACATCCTCGTTGCCGGGGAGCGTCAACATGTAGCTGATGAGCNNAACCATTGCCCACGAAAATCGCGCCAGGCACTTTCTCGCGATAGAGATTGCCGGAATGTGGCAGAACGGCGGTCACGCCGGTGCGGATGTTGTCGCCGCGAATAATGGTGGTCTGTCCGACTTCGACACCGGCAACATCGGTGATGGCATCGAGCGGCCCGGTGGGCAGGATGCCGACCTTCAGCCCCAGGCCGGCGGCGCGGGGACGTGCATTGGGAGTTGTGCTTTGGGCAGCAGCGAACGCGGTCACCAACAAAAGGGTAGCAACGGCGAACAGCTTATTGGCCATGGGCATAGCATACGACCAAATCCCAGCCAGTTGAATCGCCTAGGTGCTGATTAGACTATCGGAAACCAACACACTGCTCGAATAAAAGCCGGTTTTTGATTCGTGCTCGAGACAGTTTGAACTGGCTTCCACGCGCGGCGGCTGGATGACAATCAAAATGCGCGTGCCGCGCTCGAGGTGGACGTTCTTTTTGGTGGACATCATGACCGTGCCATCGGAGCCTTCCGACAGTGGCGTGTAAATCCGAATATCCGGAGCACCGAGCGCGCCTTTGCTGTCTGAGGTGAGCAGGCCGTACTTGGTGAAGGCGCCCTGGGTCAGGGGCAACTCGACTGCCGGGGGACGGATCATTACGGCGTGANNGGAGCCTCGCTGCGTGCGGGAGCCTCGGCGTCGGGATCTTCCAGCACCGCCGTCTCGACGGGAGCTTGCGGATTCGGCCCCACGGCCATGGCCTGAATTCCAGCGTTCATGACCGCTTCCTGACCATTTTTCAAGATGGCCTTATCAAATTGCAGAAACAGCGCGGAGCGATCCGAGCCGTGGGTAGAAATAGACCTACGGACGACGTGGCCTTCGATGATGGTGCCGCGGGGAAAAATCACGCTGCGGCCATAGCGCACCGTCTCGATGGTTTCGGCGGTAAATTTGTCGCCGGCCTTGTTCCGGCGGGCATCCACGGACTCCAAGAGTTTGGCATTGAAGGCTGTGCCTACGCTGAGCGGGCAGACCACGCCGGTTTTGGTGGATTTGGTGTCGGGCGANNGCAGCAGATGTTGCTGACGCGGGGGCGGGCGCCTGTTGGGCGGACAAAGTAGCAGCCAGCAGCAGCGCCGCGGCAATCACCATGCTTAAATTTGTTTTGGTCTTCATCGCGGTCCCCCTTCCCACCCTTCGGGCAGCCTGCCGGTCGCGATTTTTCGCGAACAGAAGGCGCAGGGCCAGTGATACTGGAAGCACCTGACCTACCACTCTACACTACTTATTTTTCAATACCCTAGGGGAGAGCCTGTAGGTTGCCTTAGGGAAATACGGCGTCCTAGTACTGCTATTTTANNCGCGCTGGTGCCCGGCGCTGACAATGGCCCGGAGGCGCGCTTTGCCTTCCGCCACCGTTGGGTAGCCCACCGCCGGAGCAAACACGCCCGCGTCGAACACTTTGCTTGAAAACTCAAATGCTTTCGCGGCGTCGCCCACGTGGATGGGGATGATGGGGGTCTCGCTGACCTTGAACTGGAAGCCACGCTTCTTTAATTCGCGCTTGAAGAATTTGGTATTGGCCCACAGTTTCTTTACGAGCTTTTCGCCTTCCGGGGAATCGAGCAGAGTGAACGCCGCGGCGCAGGCCGCCGCGGTAGCCGGCGGATGCGAAGTGGAAANNCTCTTCTTCCAGCACATCGAACGCGGCCATGCACGACGCCGCCACCGCCGGCGGATGCGAAGTGGAAAACAAAAATGGGCGCGCGCGCAGATAGAGAAAATCGATCAAATCGCGCGAACCGCAGACGTATCCGCCCATGGAGCCGATGGCTTTGCTGAGCGTGCCCACCTGAATGTGCACGCGGCCGTGACAATTCAAGTGATCGACGGTGCCGCGGCCGCCGCGGCCGAGCACGCCCGAGGAGTGCGCATCATCGACCATCATGATGCAGCCATACTTTTCCGCCAGGCTGCACAGCGCGGGCAGCGGCGCGATATCACCGTCCATGCTGAAGACGCCATCGGTGATGATCAGCTTCTTGCCCGGGAAATTGGCGAGCTCCCGCAAAATGCGTTCGCAGTCGGCCACATCTTTGTGCTTGAAGACTTTGATGGTGGCCTTCGAGAGGCGCGCCCCATCGATGATCGAGGCGTGATTCAGTTCATCGGAAATAATCAGATCCTCTTTGCCCAGGACGGCCGAGACGGTGCCGGCGTTGGCGGTGAAGCCGGACTGAAAAACCACGCAGGCCTGGACATTTTTGAACCGCGCGATCTGTTCCTCGAGGGCCATGTGGATTTGCATGGTGCCGGCAATGGTGCGCACCGCGCCGGCGCCGACGCCCAGGCGTTTTACGGCGTCGATGGACGCTTTTTTCAGCGCTTTGTGCGTGGCCAGCCCCAGATAATTATTGGAGGCCAGGTTGATGACGCAGCGGCCGTCGTAGGTGCAGACCGGGGC
>PLKR01000141.1 GCA_003140655.1 Acidobacteriaceae bacterium
CCGGCGGTGTGGTCGCCGCGCGCGCAGTGCGACAAGCAGGCCTACCGGCTCAAGATGCGCGAGATGCTGGAGTCGCAGCCGAATCTCAAGATAAAGCAGGCGGAAGTGGCGGAGCTGGTTGTGGAGCGGGTATCCGGCGTCCGGCCTCCGTCCTCCAGCGAATCCGGAAGCCCGTCGCCGGAATCCGGAAGCCGGGTTTTAGGCGTTCGCCTGCGCGACGGCCGCACCGTGGGAGCGCAAGCCGTGATCATCACGACTGGAACCTTCCTCAACGGCTTGATTCACTGCGGTGAGCAGCAGTATCCGGCGGGACGTTCTGGCGAGCCGAATGCAGTTCTGCTCGGAGAAGCGCTGAAAAAGCTGGGCCTGCGCGGCTGCCGGCTCAAGACCGGAACGCCGCCGCGTCTTGATGGACGCACCATCGATTGGTCCCGCTTCGCCGAGCAGCCGGGCGATGCAGACCCCACGCCTTTCAGCTTCCGCACCAAGCGGGTGGCGCATTACGACTCGCAAGTTCCCTGCTACATCGCGTGGACTACGCCGGAGACGCACCGCATCATCCGCGAGAACGTGCATCGCTCACCGATGTATAGCGGGCAGATCCAGTCGATCGGGCCGCGCTATTGCCCGTCGATCGAAGACAAGATCGTCAAATTTCCCGACAAGGAGATGCACCAGCTCTATCTCGAACCCGAAGGCCTGAACACGCATGAAATCTACGTCAACGGAATGAGTACGTCCCTTCCGGTAGACGTCCAGCTTGCGATCTTGAAATCAATTCCCGGCCTGGAGGACGCCGAGATGCTGCGCCCCGGATATGCCATCGAGTACGACTCGATTGATCCAACCGAACTGCAGCGCACTTTGGAGACGAAAAAGATTGCCAGCCTCTTTCTGGCTGGCCAGATCAACGGCACGTCCGGCTATGAAGAAGCCGCTTGCCAGGGGCTGATGGCGGGCATCAACGCGGCGTTGCGCGTGAAGGCGCAGCCTCCGCTGATCCTCGGCCGCACTGAAGCCTATACTGCGATCCTGATCGACGACCTCATCTCCAAAGGCACGAATGAGCCGTACAGAATGTTCACCTCACGGGCCGAATTTCGCCTGCACCTGCGCATCGACAACGCCGATCGCCGGCTCACGCCGCACGGGCGGCGAGTTGGACTGATTCCGGATGCAGCCTGGGACGATTTTCAAGCTAAGCAGCAGCGGCTGGAGCACATGAGGAGGTTGTTGGAACGCACCAGGCTAACCTCTGAAATGTTTGAAAGGATCGCACCCTGTCAATCCGAGGAGCGAAACGATGAGGAACCTGCTGTCGCCGCCAGCGCAACGGAACTGGCCCACGCGTGGAGTTCGGCTGTCGGTCAAACTTGCGCCCAGTTACTTAAACGCCCCGAGATCGTCATCGAGACGCTGGCACCCATTCTCCGTGATCTGGCTCCTCTATTCTTTGAAAGAGAGGGAATCCGTGTGAATCCGCGCGAATCCGTNNGCCATGGAGCGAATGAAAAAGTCGGAGCAGCGGTCCATTCCTGGCTGGTTCGATTACCGGTCCGTCAGCGGGCTCTCGCGCGAGATGCAGGAAAAGCTGACTCACGTGCAGCCCCGCACGCTGGCCCAGGCCTCGCGCATCCCCGGAGTGACGCCGGCCGCGGTGTCGCTGGTTAACGTCTTCATTGAAATCCAGGCAAGGCGGCGTGAGCAGGCTGCCGCCATCTAGGAGAGTTTCCGGTTTCTAGTTTCCAGTTTCGAGCCTTCGTGACGCAGGAAACTAGAAACCGGAAACTGCTTCCAAATTAACACTGCGTTAACAATCGAATGTTACGCAAGCGTTAATATCTCCCCCATGCCGCAAGAGAATTTACGCATTGACGACCAGCCCGGAACGCAATCGGGACAGCGCGTTCTTCGCCTCAACGGAGCCCTGGTCATGACTACCGTGTTTGGCTTCCAGGCCACCGTGCGGGCCGACACTTCACGCTCGCTGATCATCGATTTCACCAACGTCCAATACGTGGATTCGGCCGGCATCGGGGTGCTGGTGGGAGCGTACGTCACGCGCCAGAACGGCGGGCGGAACCTGTCGCTGGTGGGGGTGAGTGAGCGCATCCACAACGCGCTCAAGGTCACTCGGGTCGAGCAATTCTTCCGCTTCTTCGATTCCGTGAGTGCCGCGGAGGATGCGACCGCCGCTTAGAATAAAGTGGTCACTGACCACTGTTCTTTGTTTGACTGCCTTTCCCATCCCTCCTAAGATGAGTTTCTCGAACATTTGCCCACGATCAACCGAACATGATCGGCCAGAGCAATCGACAAACCGTTCCCCAGTCTGCAAGCCAGCGTTTTCAGCACTTTATGTGTGCCTCAGTCTGCCAACGTTGCCTCATTCTGCTGAAATTTTGAGCCGCTAGGATACAACTTCGGATACAGCGCGGATAACCCGCTCCCAATGTTCTGAGAGCGGGGTCTTACTAGTGTCCAAGCGTTTTCAGAAGGTCTGCTGCTGTCTGAACAATCTTGAGCACAACACTCAAGCATGTTAAAGCCTTGAGCGTGTTCCAACGACGAACTGGCGTCCGCTGTTGGCGAGTAGAGTGCTGCATTGGTTGTTACCTTTCCGGGCTGGGGGCGATTCTGAGTCTCCCCGACAACCCGGACGATTTTAGGTCATCATCAAGCCGGAGGAAAGGTTATGGCGGGTTTGCGAATGCGGTTGGCGTCCATCGGACCTGTATCATTGCCGTGTGCCCGATTCCGAGCCTAGGTCCAAACAACTTCGCCGGGAAGCCGAGGAACTTCGCGAGACGGCTCAACGTCTTATAGAAGAGGCTGCACGGCTCCTCGCTAAATCGACCGCGCTGGAGAAGCGGGTCACCGAACACGAACGTCGCAAGAAGTAGTCTTCCGCAACAGCCGCCACAACACTCCGGCGGGTCACTTCACGACGTTATATTCCGCGAGTCACATTCGCGGTCGATGCGTTGCGGAGGGGGAAGGACTAGGCTTCAGTGGTGCGTTCGCGTGGAGGTCGATAATTTCTATGCTTCCCCATCCAACCCTCCACCTCTCTCGTCTAGCGGCTTCGGCGTCTTCGAGTGAATCGAAGGAATCGAGGTCGTAGTCAACGCCGTCGCTTTCTTGACGCTGTCGTGTAGGGCGCACACGGCCAGCCAGCCGAAATCTCTTTTGTGCTTCCATGCCGTCCTCCGTTACCTAGTGCTTCTGGCACGCTCCCGCATTTGCTGAACAGTCAACTCTGCCATCTTCTCAGGCGTGACGACATTATCTCCGTATCCAATTCCGACTTCACTGTCGTGTCTCAGGCGAAAGTGAAAGAGAAGTTCGGGTTGGTCCCATACGACAAGCCGAATTCCTTGCGGCGAGTAGTGGAAATTCCAACTTATGATGTTCGGCCCGTAGCGGATGTTGTGCCACGTCACGTTGACTTGGCAACTTGTCGTTCCGTGAGGGGATGTGCTTCCAGACAGTTCTTCGCCCACAAGGTTCGGCAGAGCGTCCGTATTGACTTTGAGTTCTTTGACAAAACGCTGGAACACCTCCGGCCCTTGGTTCGCAACTCGTTTCCCGGCGTCTACAGCGTGTTGATTGCGTGCAGAGGCGTCAGCAGCNNGGCGAAAGGCGTAGGATGCTGCTGATGGAAACAGGGCCAACCGTGGAACTTCTGCAAGCGTTATCCTGATACTGACGCAGGAGATTGAGATGAACTGTTTCAAACTTGTAAAGTCAGTGCTCGACGAACAGTACGGCGCGATTCCGGGGAAGGAAGCGGAGAAGGACAAGGCGATTCGCGAGGGGCTGGATTATTTGGGCAAGTGTTACGCTCGGCTGCGAAAGGATGAATGCAAAGTTAATTATGCCGACCCCGCCATTCGATTCGCTTACATCTACAGATATGTGACCGCACACGCTGATTACGTTTGTTCGCTCATCGGTTCGACAGTTCTTAATAAATTGTTGGATGCTCAAAAGTTGAATATCTCGTGCATCGGCGGAGGTCCCGGCAGTGATTTAGTCGGGGTTTTGAAATGCGTCGAGGCTGCTGGCAAGACGCCGACACTCCGGTTCACGCTTCTGGACAGAGAAAAGTCGTGGAACGAATCGTGGTACGACGTGGGCGACAAACTGGCAACTTCGCTGCCAACAAACGTCAACTTCCNNAGAGTTGGGAGCCGCATCGCAAGTACCTCAATTCCGACCTCTTCACGCTCATCTATTTCGTTTCAGAGACATTCGCTTTTCGCGAGAAGGCCGCACCGTATTACGCAGACCTCTTCGACCACGCGGCGAAGGGTGCTTACTTTCTCTACATCGACAACGATGCATCCTCCTTTTCCGACTGGTTCGACGGACTGTGGAAAGGCAGGGGAATCAAACTCATCGAAGGAAAGTCAGTTCGGATTACGACCGACCCGCAAGAGGAGAGAACTGACCTCGGCGAGTATTGGAAGAAATTCGGTTACCCCAAACTCCAAGCCGAAATTGCGTATCGCGTACTGCAAAAACAATGATTGTCTCAGCGAGTTACAAGACGGACATCCCGGCATTCTACGGCGATTGGTTTCTGAATCGCCTGCACGCGGGATACTGCATGATGACGAATCCGTATAATCGACACCAGACCTATCGCGTCTCCCTTCACAGGCAGGATGTTGATGGCTTCGTCTTCTGGACGAAGAACATCGGGCCGTTTCTCGACAAGTTGTCCGAAGTGCATTCTCTCGGCTATCCGTTCATCGTTCAATACACGATTAACTGCTATCCCCGAAAACTTGAGTTCTCGGTCACTGATGCGACTCGTTCACTCCGGCACGCAGCGGAGATAGCACGACAGTACGGCCCCCGCGCCCTTGTCTGGCGTTATGACCCCGTAGTCTTTTCGTCGGAGACACCCGTCGAGACCCACCTCGAAAACTTCGAGTGGCTGGCAAGTCGTCTGGAGGGGCTGACGGATGAAGTCGTTATCTCGTTCGCCCAGATTTATCGAAAGACTCGACGCAACATGGATTGGGCAAGCCGCGAGTTCGAGTTCGATTGGACGGACCCAGATGACCAGCAGAAGCGGAACCTGATGCGCGAACTCCTGCGAATCGCCCGTTCTCATCGAATGCAACTGACCCTCTGCTCCCAGCCTGACTTGCTGGAGCCGGGAGTGCAGGAAGCACGTTGCGTTGATGCGCGACGGATTTCTGCGCTGCTGGGGAGAGAAATTCAGTCGCGGCTCAAAGGTCCGAGGAAGGAATGCGGTTGTTTTGAGTCGAAGGACATCGGTGATTACGACACCTGTCCGCACGGCTGCGTCTATTGCTATGCCGTCCTGAATCGCAAACTGGCGCAAGAGCGATTCCGCGAACACGACCCCGAGGGTGAGTTCTTGTTCAAGCACGCAGCCCACGCAGAGACCGCACCCACGTTGTTCGAGGCGTGATTCGTATCGCTCGCCCCTCACAGACCTCAGCACCGTTGCCGATAACGCCTCGGCTACTGACAATCAAGCAGGCTGCGGCTTATTGCTCGTGTGCGGTTTGGGCGATTCGACAGGTCATTTGGTCGAAGGAGTTGCGTGCCTGCAAGATTGGCAACCGCTTTTTGATTGACCGTGGTGACTTGGACAGGTTCATCGACGCTCGACTTCGTGAGCGGGAGTTCTGACTTACCATCGGCGGCTACTTTGAGGCACCGAAGCAGCGAAGGCGGCGGCCTGCCGAGGGTCGTCCTATAATTAAGGCTATCGCTACCTCCGGAACCAATCCGTTGTCAGCACCGCTAACCGACGCGGTAATAGCTGCTCTCGCTAGATTGGTGGACGATTCGCAATCTACGACGGGCAGCCGCCAGCCGAGTCACTCGGAAATTGAGGACCAATTCCGCCGTGCAGGTTTGCTGAATGCAGACCCAAGCAGGACTCTTGGGCGGCCCGTGGGCAAGGCAAAGCGAGTTCGCGGCGTTCTTCAATGGGCAATTGAGCATGACGTTGAAAAAGGCGAGAGGCTAGTACATCTCATCGTCGCTCTGGTTCGCGGGGTTGGCGGCTTCCGCGAAGGATCTCCCAATTTTGTTGGCGCGGAATCAATCCAAGACCTTCGCGAAGCTTTCGAGAGTGAAGGCTATCAACTATCCGAGACTGGTGAGCTATTGCCAGTTGTTCTCGATACGCTTCAAGGCACCGCGTTAACTGATGCACTGAAAGCATACGTGCGCCGTGCCCGTAGAGGGGTTCTGGACGCAGCCTTGATAACGGGCACTGGAAAAGACCTTGTCGAGGCAGTTGCCGCACATGTGTTGGTCCGGCGGTTCGGCAATTACTCCCACAACGACAATTTTCCTACCCTACTCGGTCAGGCATTCGTCGCAGTTGGTTTATGTGCGGTAAAAAAGAATAGTCTTACGGCGGAAGAACAAATGGATTTGGCTCTCTACGACCTTGCCTGCGCAGTCAATCGGCTTCGGAATCGACAGGGGACTGGGCACGGTCGGCCCTTTTTGCCAACCGTTACACCGGCGCAGGCACGCTTCGCGGTCCAGAGCATGGGTTTGGTTGCGGCGCGACTGCTGGATGTGCTCCCGTAGGTTAGGTAGGGTGAAGAATGTCTTGGTCCACGTTGAAGTTCGGAAAGCACGCTGGCAAGACGCTAGGGGACCATGAGAAGAGTTGTTTCGATAGATGACTCGGAGCTAAGGCGGGCGCAGGCGAAGTGGGTGAAGCTGTTCGAGGACTTGTACGATTCCCTGAAACTGCGGGGCCGACTGGCGGCACCTTTTCTTAGCGTGAGTCCAGTAGGGTACGACCCGGCAGCTCGGCCCTCAGTCCTCCTTGTCGGGCAAGTGACGAAGGGAAAGTGGTACAAGAACGCGTACCTGAAGCAAAAGTCGGCAACAGAGAGACGCACGCGCACCCGTACCTATCTTGAGAAAGAATCTCCAAAGAATCGTGGTGCCTTCTGGACCTTCGCACGTGAACTAAGCAAAGAGCTTACGGAAGAAAACGAGTCCAGCAACGGTCTCCAGAATCTTGTGTGGACAAATCTATGCAAGCTGGGCGACATGAAAAACGATCAACTATGCCCCCAGATTTTCGCTCCTCAGCGAGACCTCGCCATAGAAACCTTGCGTTTGGAGATTGAGACATATCGACCGAAACTGGTGGTTTTTGTTACTGGCGACTGGGCAGACTGTTGGGTGATCGCAGTAGTTGGCGATCCGGAAAGAGCACCGTGGCATAAGGCCCAGACCTGTTGGTGGCGCGAGNNCCCGCCATGCTGTGGACTCGTCGCCACCCACGAGGTGCGACGCTCGCAATGCGTAAAGCTTGGCTCAGGAAGGCAAAGTTGTTGACCGCGTAAATCACAATCTGCACCCGCCTACTGGCATCCAGAGGAGGGAGGGCACCCGATCTGCCATAATCTTCTGGTGTGCGGACGCTACCGATTGTC
>PLKR01000444.1:0-2691 GCA_003140655.1 Acidobacteriaceae bacterium
GGCACCATAATACACCGTCTCGCCGTTCGCAACACCGTGAAAACGATTTGCCGTCAGCAGCGCTCCCGGCGATCTGCCATCCGCACCAGTGCAGTGCAATACCTCTCCTTACCTCAAACAGTTTATAGACGGATTTCGTTGCCGACCGGATTTAGAGTTCGAGCGCGCCGTGAAGGTACAGGCGTGCACTGCCGGCGATCTTCACGCGATCGCCGCCGCGATTGCCACCGCGATTGCTACCGATGGTGCACTGCATTGTTCCACCGCGGGCGCTGAGTTGTTGCGCACGCAACCTGTCCTTACCCAGCCGCCCCGCCCAATATGGAGCCAGTGTGCAGTGTATCGAGCCAGTGGCGGGGTCCTCGTCGATGCCGATCGATGGCGCAAAGAATCGGCACACATAATCCACGTCACCCTCGCCGGGAGCGGTAACAATGGCTCCGCTGGTCCCGATGTCCAGTTTGGCAAGCGCGGCAATGTCGGGCGAGAGCGCCCGCACTTGCTCAGCCTGATCGATCACCACGAGATAATCGCGCATTTTCGTTACTCGCGCCGTTTTCAAACCCATGCCTTTCAAACCCAGGGCTGCTAAGAGGCCGACTGGCGTCTCACATGGTTGGGATGGCCTGGCTGGAAAGTCCATTTCAAAGCCGTCTTGGCCGTGAGCGACGGTCAATATGCCGCTGCGGGTGTGGAAGCGAACCGGCCACACGTTGTGCTTCCGCAGCGCGAGCACATAGGCGGATGCCAAGGTCGCGTGCCCGCACAGGTCGTCCTCGACTTTGGGTGTAAACCAGCGCAAGTCGAAATCACCATCCGCGCGAGGAACAACAAAAGCGGTGTTGCTGTGCCTGTTCTCCACGGCAATTTTCTGCATGATGCTATCCGCGAGAAAGGCGGAAAGGATGCAGACCCCCGCCGGGTTACCGGCAAAGAGCTCACCCGTGAATACATCGACGTGGTAATACGGAATTTCCATGTCGTGGTCCTCTAAGCACTGGATCGCTCTAAGAAATGGGCCATCAGGATTGGTAATCAAACTAGAAAAGTCACTATATTATTCGACACCCAATAGGGCGCTCCTAAGCGCATTCCTCAGATGGCTGGATTTCAGCGACCGGCGGAACTGCCTGAGGAACCTTCACTTCCGCCGCCTGCTCCCCCCGCCGAATCAGCACAATCGCCCCCAGAATCGCCACCGACGCCAGCACCACTCGCAGCGACAAATGCTCATGCGCCAGCAGCCATCCCAGAATCACCGCCACCACTGGATTCGCATACGTGTGCGTCGCCACCAGCGCTGGCGGAACCCGCTGCAGCAGCCAGGTGTAAGCCGTGAACGCCACCACGGATCCAAACGTGACCAGATAACCCAGCCCAAAGATCGACTGCAGCGTGATGCTCGACCAGTGCGTCTGCTGGAATTCGCCAGTAACTCCCGCCGCAATCAGCAACATCGCCGCGCCGCAAAGAGTCGGCAGCGCCGTTCGCCCCAGCGCGTCAGAAGGCAGCTTGAGCCGCGGCGAAATGACAACGCCTAAAGACCACGAGAAAGAACCCAGCAGCACTGCCAGCAATCCCCACAGGCTCGAACCCTTCACCGTAAGTTCCGCTCCCGTCAGCATCGCCACGCCCACCACCCCGAGACCCAAGCCCAGCGCGCTCAGCACACTGATCTTCTGTTTCCCCATCATCCAGCCCAGCACCAGAATGAACATTGGTTCGGTCGCGATCAGCAACGCTGCCAGCCCCGAGCCCACGTACTGCTCCGCCCAGTGCAGCGTGCCATGCCCGATTAAGAAGAAGAGCGCGCCCAAGGCAAATCCCGCGACCCATTGCTGCCGCGTCGGGCGAAACCCGCGCCACCAGGCCCAGATCAGCATGATGCCACCCGCAATCGAATGCCTCACCCCTGCTGCCACCAGTGGGGGAATCGTCTCTACCGCGTAGCGGATCGCAAGGTACGTCGACCCCCAGATGACGTAGATGGCTACGAATGCCAGCGCCAGCTTGATGGCGTAGCTCCGGTCGCGCGCGTTCGCGGGGTTGCGTGGCTCAGGAACGATCACAGGTCTACCTCCAATATTAATCATCTTGCCGCTTCGGAGCATTGCCATAATCTGAGAAGCTCGATCGAGAATCATGGAAATTTGCCTCCTGACGTACTAACCTGTTAAACTACGTTTATAGGTTATAAGCCATAGTAGGCGACCTGATATAACTTGTCAAGATGATTTTGATGGTTATATGATTCGAGAGGAAGATTTCACCATTTCACGATGACCGAAACCAAACTAGAGAGACGACGGCCACCCAAATTCGAACTGATCGCGGGAAACGTCTGCCTCGATTTCATCAACACGCTTGACGATCGTACGAGCGCCCAGCCTAAGGAATTGCTCGCGAACTATTACGAACTGGCGCGTTTCGGCGAAGACACCGGCATCCTCACGCCGGAGCAGCTTGATTATTTCTACGAGAACGTTCACCTCATGATCGATGACGCGGCGGACGCTCTGCGCCGCGCCATTAACCTGCGCGAAGCCATGTATGCCGTCTTTTCGGCCTTGCTGAGTCGGCAAACTGTGCCGGCGGCGGCGATGGACACGCTCAATGCCTACATCCAGGATGCGGCGCTGCATTCGCGGCTGGTGCAAAGCAAAAAGGTCCAAAGCAAAAAGGTCCAAAGCG
>PLKR01000444.1:2732-4734 GCA_003140655.1 Acidobacteriaceae bacterium
TCGACACCAGCAAGAATCACCATCGCCGCTGGTGCAGCATGAAGCAGTGCGGCAACCGTGCGAAGGTGCGGAAGTTTTACGCGAAGAAGAAGACTGCTTAGCTCACTTCAATTCCGTGATGATTGCGTGTTGTTTTTCGCGGACGAGCGTTTCGGTGTGGGTGCGGTCGCGGGTGTTAAATCTGACCGTGCCGGGCGTGTACGAATTCGTGGTAACTTTTCCGTCGGGTGTGGTCGAACTCAGATCGCCATCGTCAAGGAACACTACGACGACGTCTTTATCGTGGAAGTGCATCGGAGTGGGCACGTCCGGCGTCCAAGTGTAATCCCACACGATCACGCCGTCGTTTTCCAGGATCTTCTTCGAGCCGGGCCGCGGAAACGCGAGNNGCGACGTTCGGCGCTGTGCCTTTCGGCAGGAATGCCGCGCTGCCTGACAAGGACACGACAACGGCATCGAGCGGCTGCGCAGTTGCGTGGTCTGTCACATCCCAGACCGTTACGCGATCATTATCAATCAAAGGTTTCAGCGCCGTTTGCGGGCCGGTCTGGAACAGCATCGCGCAGAGCAGCAGGGTTGGAATCATTTGGTGTGTCCTTCCGGTGGAGCAGAATTCAGGTACAAGATACCTCGTCAGGATATGATTGTGATACTCGGAAAAAGGATTGAGGACATGGAATATATTGCCTATCTTCACAAGGACCGCGATTCGGATTACGGCGTGAGCTTTCCCGATTTTCCGGGCTGCATCACCGCTGGAAGGACTCTCGATGAAGCGAGCCGGATGGCNNGGCGGACGCGGCGAAGCGCGGCGCCATCGCCTTCCTGGTGAACGTCGACGCTCCCGACGCAACGGTACGCGTGAATATCACGGCGCGGGAAAGCCAGATGGCAAAAATCGACGCCCTGGCTGAGGCGGCAGGCCTGACGCGGTCGGGCTACATGGTGCGCGCCGCCATCGGCGGAGGCATTGGCGAAGAGAAGCAAATCGCGCGCACACGAAGCGCGCACCGCGCGGGCAAACTGAGATAATCGCGGGGTACCAACACACTCGACTCCTTCGGCAACAGTCAGAATTCGAACCGTGCTTGAAACGCGATCATGCGGGGAGTGCTGTCGCCGCCCAGACCGACGCCGAGCAGGCCGGTCGGCGGAGAAGTTGTGGACGTGAGGGCCCCGAATCCAGTTTGGGTGGAGGGCTGGCTTGGAATGCCGGCTTGCACCACACTTGGTAGGGCGAAATTCGGATGGTTGAAGACATTAAAAAACTGAGACTCAAACCGCAGCTTCACATGCTCGGTCAAGGGAAACCATTTTGTCAGGTAGAAGTCGCTCCAGAGAAAATCAGGACCGCGCAGTGAGTTGCGGCCTAGATTTCCGAATTGGCAGTTCTGCGGGCTGTCGCCGCCATAGCACTGCCCGGTGTTAGGATCAACAGCCGAGACGAAAGCGTCGGGATTGAGCCACTGGAGCGTTCCTGGCTGGGTTACGCCCGGAATCGGATGATGATCGTAGAGCGGAACGCCAGGAACAACGCTGGCGAACTCCGGACCACTGCCCTGAACAATTCCCTCTTGCTGGCCGGTGCTTGCATTGATTGCGGAATAGGGCGTGCTCAGAACCGAGAACGGAACCCCGCTGTGCCAAAACATTGTTCCAGAGATCTGCCAGCCGTTGAATGCGTAGGCGAGAGAATGATTCCGCACTTTGATGGGCAACTGATAGACGTACTGCCCGTTGAGATTGTGCCGGATGTCGTAATCGCAAGGGCCGTAGTCGCGGGCCAGTTCTCCCGGCAGAGGGGAAAGAATTCCTCCCGCGGAGAATTGCAGGAAGCCGCCGTTCGAGATTGTATCCATGCAACGGCTGAAGGTGTAGTTGAGCTGCCCTTGCAGGCCATGGCTGAGACGCTTCATGGCGCTGAGTTGAAGGCCGTTGTAGTGACTGTTCGCGCCGGTGGAGAACTGCGTGACTCCGCCGAATCGTGCATCGGTTGGCTGCA
>PLKR01000498.1:0-283 GCA_003140655.1 Acidobacteriaceae bacterium
AGCATGAGCGCGATGCAAGCGGTAACGGTCATCAGCGGCAACTCCCAGCGCAGCGCCCGCAGCCAAAGCCAAACGCTCGCTGCCGTCAGGCCCACCAGCAACCAGTGAAAAAATATCTGCACGCCACGAAAAGGAAAACCGATCAGCGGCGCCAGCAGGAAGACCACGTACACCGGATAAGCAAATCCCTGCCGGTCCCTGGGATCATCAGGCCGAGCCGGATCCAGTTCGCGGCCGTAGTATCCCTTCTGGATTTCTGTAGTGATGTCGTTGCCGTAGGGAT
>PLKR01000498.1:339-1663 GCA_003140655.1 Acidobacteriaceae bacterium
GGGAAACGGCGACTCCGGCCTCGTCCCGCCCAGATGTCCGGCTCCCTGGCCGTCCATGTTACAACTTATGCTCTGAAGAACTTCTCATGAAGCTGCGCATTGCAGTTTCGGCGGCTATCGGCTTGGCCAGCGGCGTCTTCTGCTGGTTCTTGATGAAGCACTTTCATCAGGACGCCGCTGATTTCCGCTGGGCCCTGCATCTAGCGCAAAGACTGCTCGTCCGGCAAAATCCATACGATACTCCGCTGGAGCAATATCCCTTGACGGCGGCGCTTTTCGCGCTGCCCTTCGTCCGCTTGCAGCCAGAAATCGCTGCCGGCACATTCTACGGACTCAGTTCTGCGCTGCTAGCCTTTGGACTTTCGCGGCATGGCTATCGCGGTCTAATGATATTTCTCGCGTACCCTTACTGGGCCGGAATGCTCACCGTTCAGTGGTCGACGATCATCGCCGCCAGCGCCTTTTTTCCGTCCCTGCTGCCTGCAACCATGGCCAAACCACAAATCGGGCTGCCGGTCTTTTTCACCCGCGCGAGCCGCCGTGGTGTCGTGGCCTGCTTCATCGTGGGNNTGCTTGCTCTGCTGCGTTATCGGGACCGCGACGGGATTCTGCTGCTGCTGGCTGCCTGCATGCCGCAGCGGTGGTTTTTCGACAGCTTCATCCTGTGGCTCATTCCAAAATCACGGCGTGAGATTCTGGCCACCGTCTTCTTCAGTTGGGGCGCGGGCATCTGGCGCTGGTACCAGGTTCCGCACAGCTTCACTGAGGTGGGAAGGTGGACCGTTATTTTTTTTTACCTGCCGATGCTCGCGGTGGTCCTGTTACGACGCTATCGCGATCCTGTCTCCCCGGCATAACCAGGACTGAGACTGACGTTTCGATCGCACGATAACTCCTTGCCGATCTCCCACACCCACCACAGAAGCGGAATCGCCATCAGATTTGCCGCGCCGCCCACGAGCCAAACCACAATCCACAACGGGCTGATCAGGACCGGCAAGACAGGAAGCAGCAAAAAGAGCCTCCTGCGCGGTTCTTGCGTGAGCGTTTGCAGACAATAGTCGGCAATCAAGACCAGCGGCAGAACCAGCAGACTGAGGTCATGCATATTGGTTTGCCAGCCGGCCAATACGGATACTGCGACGGCCAGCGAAAATTGCAACTCGAGCTTTTTCGCCCGGGATGCTTCGCGCTCCCTCGTCGCCGCGAAAAGAAACAGCAGCACTGAAAGTACTAGGGCGACCGCAGTCCCAACCGGCTTCGACAAAGGCGAAAGCAAGCCCAGCGCCAATCCCCGAAGGTTCGGGGCAAAACCCGGGGCAAC
>PLKR01000498.1:1717-5527 GCA_003140655.1 Acidobacteriaceae bacterium
GGGATTATGAACTGAAACTTGAACGCACCCAAAGCAAACCAGCAGCCCGCGAGTAAGTCCGCCTCTCTTTTCAGCGCATTGAAGCCCAACACGCAAAACAACAGCAGCAAGATCGAATCCTGGCCCTGCAGGAAACAGTCAAAAACTGGAAAGAACGCAAGACTCCCGATGACAAATTCCCAGGGCGGAATCAGACGAAGCATATCTACAGACCGCCGCAATAGCAGGGCCACGCCGAAAAGTACAACAATGTTCAGCAGATCCCAAAGGGCAAACGCCCGGGGATAAGGCAACCAGCCTAGCGGCAAGAAGATCAGCGCTTCAAAAGGGGGGTGAATGTAGGGTAAAGGACCGCGCCGCGAGACGATTTGCCCAACGGATTTTTCCTGTACCTCATATTGCACGTGCTCGTCATACAGCTGATGTCCGAGTCCGTCGCGTAAGATCGTCGCTGCTGTGTAGAAGACAGTGAAATCAGGATATCCGCGCTTGATGCGCCCCCAGAAATTGATGAAAAACAGCAGGTGCAGACACAACATACCTGCGATAAAGATCCGCAGAAAGCGCCGCCGCGAGTTGGATCCGCTCGCAGGCACGGATTGTCCTTTCTTAGAATCCACGATGGATTGCGATTTTACTCTGCGCGCCAAGCACCCGCTATGATGGATTCCTTATGAGAGGGCTGCTCACTGTAAAACGCACTTTCCTGGCCGTCCTCTTTCTCGGCCTGTTCGCGTTGGCAGCGCGCAATGTCACCGATCCCGACATCTGGTGGCACCTCAAGACCGGGCAGTACATTGCCGAGCACAAGAGCATTCCTCGCACGGATCCCTTTTCCTTCACCCGTGCCGGACAGCCCTGGGTTGCCCACGAGGGGCTCACCGAACTTCTGCTCTACGAGCTTGAGCGCATTACAGGTTTTGGCGGGTTAATCGTTGTGTTTGCCGCGGTCCTCTGTGCGGCGTTCTTCTTGCTTTACTTGCGCTGCGGCCCCGATCCCTACGTTTCGGGCGTAGTCACACTCTTAGCAGCCTGGGCCATCATGCCTGTCTGGGGAGTACGTCCGCAGGTTATTTCTCTTCTACTGACCAGTCTGTGGCTGCTGATTCTCGAGCGTTCCGAGCGCAATCCGAAACTTCTTTGGTGGACTCTTCCGCTGACGCTGCTCTGGGTAAATCTGCACGCCGGGTTCGCTGTGGGTCTGGTTTTGTCGGCATTGTTCCTCGCGGGAGAACTGGTCGAACGCGTGCGTGGTTACTCCCGGCGGAGCGCGCCGCAGCTGCAGACTGCGGCGCTCATACTGCTGCTCGATCTATTGATCGTGCCTCTCAACCCCAACGGCCTGCGGATGTTCTCCTACCCGATTGAGACTCTTCAGTCGGCCGCTATGCAGAGCTACATCGTCGAATGGGCCTCACCCAATTTTCATCATGCGGAGTACTGGCCTCTCCTGCTGATTGTGCTGGGTACGTTCGCAACTCTCAGTTGGTCTCGCCGCGAGCTGCGCCCGCGGGAGCTGCTTCTGTTAGTCGTCAGCCTGTACGCCGGCCTCTGCGCAATCCGCATGATGCCGTTGTTCGTTTTAATCGCGGTGCCGCTCGTCTGCCAGCGGCTCAGGGACTGGCCCACCAGCCGATCGCAGCCATTGCGTCCGCCGTCGGCGCCTGCCCAGTTGCTCAACGGCGCGATCATACTGGCGATAGCCGTATTTGCCGGCGTCCACACCGCGCAGGTGATTCAGCGCCAGCCGCAGGCCGAGATGGAACGCTTCCCAGCCCGCGCAGTGTCATTCCTTCAGACCCACCCGCCCTCTGGCCCGATCTTCAACCACTACGACTGGGGCGGTTATCTAATCTGGAAGCTTTACCCTGCCACTCGCGTCTTCATCGACGGCCGGGCTGATCTTTACGGACAGCAACTGCTGGATCAGTTCGCAGACACTATTCAGTTCAAAGGCGCCTGGCAGCAGACCCTGGAGCAATGGAGAATCGACACGGTGCTTGTTTCCGCGGATTCTGCCCTCGCGACCGGTTTGCGGAGCGCTCCCGGTTGGACGGTCTCCTACGAGGACTCCCAGGCCGTCGTCCTGAGTGCGCTTCCCCATTCCATCCAGGCAAAGGACGCAAAGCGGTTATCCTGGGAATGCAAGAAATTACCCCTCTCGGAGCATTTTGCAGGTTATTATGAGTGGGATCAGTTCGGGATAAGTCTCTTTGCAGCCCCATGCGAGTAAAAGGGGCGCAAGCCCTTGAGAGGCCATGCGCCTTTCATCTGCTTGGGAAAACTGTTTCAAAACGCTTGCTGTTTTCTTAGGAGGACGGAAAGTATGGATCATCTTTGGAGATTGTGGCGCGAGGAAGAAGGCCAGGATATTGCGGAGTACGCCGTGATGCTGGCTGTGATCCTCGTTATCGTCGTGGGCACGATTCGGCTCATCGGCTCTAACGCGAATAATGTTTTCTCCAATGTCGCCAGTTCGATTCAGTAGGGAATCTGCACGGGCGGCACGACAGAGACAATTTTCCCTGGCGACGGCGGGGATAATTGCGCTTACTCATCCTGACGGAGCACTATGAACCGCACTCGTTTGTTGATGATCGGAGGTCTGGCATTGGCCCTGGGAGCCTTGGTCAGCGTCCTCGTCTACAAAAACCTGCAAGGGAGAGGCCCGTCAACCGGCGAGCCCGGCGCAGACGTGATCGTGGCCCTGGATGACATTCAGGTGGGAGCCCGAATCGAAGATCATGACATACGGATCGCCAGGTTTCCCGTCTCTGGCCTGCCTGGCGGAGCTTACGCCAGGAAGTCTCAAGTGCTGGGCCGCGGCGTGATCATTCCCATCACCAAGGGCGAATTCATTTTGCCCAGCAAGCTGGCTCCTGAAAATGCCGGATCCGGTTTGCCTTCTATGATTCCACCGGGGATGCGGGCCGTCTCGGTCCGGGTGAATGAGGTGGTCTCCGTCGCTGGCTTCGTCGGTCCGGGAACCCGCGTTGACGTACTCCTCACAGGAACTCCCAACGGAGGTACTGAGCCTCAAACCACCACGGTCCTGCAGAATGTGGCTGTGATTGCCTCCGGCCACACCCTGGAACGCAATGCCTCCGGGGAAGCTCAGTCCACCCCGGTGATCACGCTTCTAGCTACACCCGAAGACGCCGAACGCCTCACCCTGGCCAGTTCCGAAGGCAGAATTCAACTCTCCCTGCGCAACCCGCTTGATACGCATCAGGACTCCGTGGACGCAGCCAATGCCAAGGGTCTTTACAAGGGGGGCACCGTGCCCGCGGCTCCGCCCCGGGCGGCTGTTCGTCCCGTAAAGCAGCAGAAGACTGAGAAACCACCTCCCCCTCCATCGGTCCTCAGTGTAGAGGTCTATAAGGGTGATAAGAAGACCGTCGTCCCGTTGCCGGAACAAAGCGGTGAAGACCCCAAGTAGTCGGAGAGCAATTTCGGCCCGGCGTTCGGTACGTTGCATTAGCAGGTTTCCTCATGTGGAGAGGAATCACACGATGAAGGTTCGCACGACACTCTTCGTAGCGGTCGCAATGTCGTTTCTAGTCCCGGCATTCGTTCGGCCAGGGTCCGCCCTGGCCGAGGCGCTGTCGCAACAGCCCGCGACTCAAGCGCCCCAGGATCCGACTCCGCCGNNCAGCCTCAAGGGTCGGCTCCGCTGCGCGTCATGGTCGACAAGTCTCTGCTCATCAATACCACCGAGCAAATCAAGCGCATCTCGGTGACCGACCCCAGTGTCGCCGATCCCACTGTACTTACTCCCACCCAGATCCTGGTTCACGGGCGAGCCCCCGG
>PLKR01000498.1:5549-5688 GCA_003140655.1 Acidobacteriaceae bacterium
AACATCGCGTCTTCCCCGAGGAACAGATTTCCGTCACGCCTTCGCGGGCAGCCATTGTTCTTTCCGGCCACGTTACGACGGAGGACGTCGCCAAACGCGCCGGAGAACTGGCTTCCGCTTATTCGAAGAATGTTGTCAA
>PLKR01000498.1:5720-8369 GCA_003140655.1 Acidobacteriaceae bacterium
TCGGAACCACAACCACCGGACAATACGGAGGCTTCGCCGGGCAACAGATCACCCAAACTCAAGGACAAAGCCCCCCCTTCACCGCGAACCAAACCGTCAGCAGCGTTCTCAATATGTTTCTTTTCCAGCCCAATATCCACCTGGGCGCCGTGATTGAGGCGCTGCAGAGCAAGAACCTTCTCCAGATTCTGGCCGAGCCCAATCTCATCGCGGTCAATGGCAAGAAAGCCAGCTTCCTCGCCGGTGGCCAGTTTCCCTTCCCTATCGTGCAGCCGGGACAAGGGTTCACCGCGGTCACCATCTCCTTCAAGGAGTTTGGCGTGAAGCTGGAGTTTACCCCCGTGATCATGCCCAACGGCAACATTCACCTCACCGTCTCTCCTGAGGTCAGCACCCTGGATTTCGCTGACGCGCTTACCATTTCCGGTTTCACTATCCCGGCTTTGAGTACGCGCAAGGCTGAGACCGAATTCGAGTTGAAGGATGGGCAGAGTTTCGTCATCGCCGGCTTGATTGACAATCGCGTCACCGATATTTGGAACAAGGTTCCCGGCCTGGGGGACATTCCGATCCTGGGCGCTTTCTTCAAAAGCAAGAGTATCCAGAAGAGCAACTCGGAACTGATGGTCTTATGTACCGTGCATCGGATCTCGCCCAATGCCGAGACCCCGCCCGGGCCGAGGAATCCGGAGCCTTTCATCAAGAACGAGAAGTTCGATGAGAAGAAGCCCTTGTGGAAGTAAGCCGATGGACACGATGATAAGGTGAACGAACTGGCAACTGGACACTGGCAACTGGGTTTTTAGGAGTAGACGTTAGGTTATGCCCGAGCTTTCCGTCGTTATCGTGGCCACAGACAATGAGCAGCGCACCGTGCTCCAGGTGTTAGTGGATGGCACCAGCGTGGCCCGCACGGTCCATACCTGCGCCAGTTTCCCGGTAGCGGGATCCGATCCGGTCATGCGGCGTGTGCAGGCGGCCAATCCCGAGGTTCTGCTGGTCGATATCCCCAGCGATAGTCCCGCGATTGCCATGCGCGCCATTGAACTTCTGCAGCAGGAGCTGCCCGAAACGGCCGTGTTCGCCATCGGAAACCTCAACCAGCCGCAGATCATCGTGAGCGCTATGCGCGCCGGCGCTCGCGAGTTCATCGAGCGCCCCACCACAACCACCGACCTGCTGGAAGCCTTTGTCCGCCTGACCACAGCCCAGCGCCGGGTCCAGAAGGAAGGCTTACGCGGCAAGGTGTTCACCGTCGTCAATGCCAAGGGCGGCAGCGGGGCCACCACCGTAGCCGTCAACCTCGCCCTGGCGCTGCAGTCAGCCCATGGCCAAACGGCTCTCGTGGACCTCGCTCCCCTTGGACACACCGCGCTGCACTTGAACCTCAAACCCCTGTTCACTCTGGCCGACGCCACACGCAATCTCCACCGCATGGACAGTTCCCTGCTGGAGAGCTTCATGACCCGGCATGGCGGCGGTCTGCAGTTGCTGGCGGGAACCAACGCGCCGGCCTCGATCGAACCTTCCACCACCGAGTTTGTCCGGCTGTTCGACCTGCTGGTAACGCACTATCGTTATGTGGTCGTGGACAACTCCTCGCGCCTCGATGCCGCTAGCCGCCTGGTCGCCAACTTGTCGGAGTGCGTGCTGCTGGTGGCCTGCACCGACGTCGCCTCCCTGTGGAGTGCGGCCCGGGTGCAACAATACCTGGGAGAAACGGGACACCGCGAACGCGTGCGGCTGCTCCTCAACCGCTTCCGCAAGGTGCCGGGCTTCAGCGAGGCGGATGCGGAAAACGCTGCCGGCGTCAAGTTGTTGTGGCGCGTCCCCAATCAATATTTCGCCGTTTCCTCGGCCATTGATCGGGGCGCACCGGTGATGGAGCAAAGTCACACTGAGATCGCCCGTTGTTTTGCCGGGCTGGCGAATGAATTGACGCGCAATGACGTCGACGTGAAACGAGCCGCCTGGTCGCTGTTTAAGTCGGTGTAACATTTTATGGCCAATCTGCAGACCTTCGAGCACAGCGAGTACCAGCAGGTAAAGGCAGACCTGCACCGCAAAATCCTCGACCGCCTCGACTTGGAAAAGCTGGGCCGCTCCACCGGCAACTCGGCCCGCGAAGAAGTCCTTGTGCTGATCCGCAACTCGGTCAACAGCGAGGTTATTCCCCTCAGCTTTGCCGAGCGCGAGCGTCTGTCGCGCGAAATCCTCGACGAGATATTCGGCCTCGGTCCGCTCGAACCCCTGCTCAAGGACCACACCATCTCCGACATTCTGGTCAACCGCTTCGATAAGGTTTACATTGAGCGCGCCGGCAAGCTGGAATTGACCGGCTTGTCCTTCAAAGACAACCAGCACCTCATGCAGATCATCGAGCGCATCGTTTCCCGCGTGGGCCGCCGCGTCGATGAATCTTCTCCNNGTTCCGGTCACGGCCCGCAACATGATCGAGAACCATACCTTGACCGAGGCCATGCTCGAGCTTCTCTCCACTATGGTGAAGGGGCGCTTGAACCTGCTGATCTCGGGCGGCACCGGCGCCGGCAAAACCACATTGCTCAACGTGCTTTCCGGCTACATTCCCAACGTGGAGCGCATTGTCACCATCGAAGACGCCGCCGAACTGCAACTCAAGCAGGAGCA
>PLKR01000502.1:0-2612 GCA_003140655.1 Acidobacteriaceae bacterium
AGTGACTTGGTTCTGGCCAACGTCCCCTCGAATTCAGCCACCCTCAAAGAACTTCCCAGCGTTGCCGGATCGCGCCACTTTTACCTCACGTCGCGCCCTGCCTACAATTGCGGCGTCGTCCAGTTGGGTGGCGAAGAGCAACGCGAAACACTTCTCCGAACGCTGGCAACCCGCGGCAAGGAGAGACGCGCGCTGAAGAAACTCTCAACCCTCGGTTCGGTAAAAGTCATCCACCTCACAGAACCGGAGCAGATCGGGGTAAGCCTTGAGTCAATCGTCTCCGCTCAGATTTCACGTTTTCTCGCTAGTAACCGCGTGAGCCCGCTGGTTGGCCCCGAGCGTCGCGCCTTCCTGCGGCAGTTGAGCGATCTGCTGTCTCATTCCGGCTGGCTCAAGATCAGCCAGTTGGAGATCGATGGGCGGCCCGTTGCCTGGAACTATGGCTTCCGCTTTGCGGGTAGCTGGTTCTGGTATCTGCCAACTTTCCAGATGGAGTATGAGCACCTATCTCCAGGATCCTGCCTGCTTCGTCTTATGGTGGAAGAAGGGGCCAGGGACGCTTCTCTTCGACGGCTCGACCTCGGCCTTGGAGACGAGCCTTACAAGCAGCGATTTGCCAACAATACCCGGGAGACACGCTACGTCCACCTTTCTCGCGGCTTCCAGCGGCACGTCTCCAGTCTTGCGCGCCAGATGCTGACCAACTCAGCCAACCACTTTCCGCAGTTTGGTAACAAACTCCGTGAAGCCAGAGCCTTTTACCAGGTTGTGGCAAGCCGCATCCAGGAGACTGGCGTCGTTGCCACCGCTCGATACTCACTTCAGAGGGCACTCCGGCCTGTGGCCTCGCAAGACGAAGTGCTGCTCTTTGAAGCTCCTGAACTTCAACGGTCTGAAAACCAGGCCGTTCAACTGCTACCGCTGACGCGAGACCATCTGGTGGAGGCATCGATCGGCAACGCTGGCGACTCACGCACGCTCCGCTACCTGATGCGATGCGCCAATCGCTTGGCGAAACCGGGAACCTCAGGTTTTCTCTTGCAAGATGAAACCGGCCGTCCCATCCATTTTCTGTGGATAGACAGCTATGACGGCTTCTCATTGGCGGAGATCGGCCATGATATCGAGCCGTCTTGTCCCGGTGCTGCCATGATCTTCGACTGTTGGACACCCGTATCGGATCGAGGGCGCGGCCATTATGCGGTCGCCATTCGCCAGGCAGCCGCAAATCTACGCCGGGAGAACAGAACTGCCTGGATGTTCAGCGGCGCGAGCAATGCGTCATCCCTGCGGGGCATTTTGAAGGCTGGTTTCGCATATCGCTTTTCGTTTGTCCGCCGCAGCAGGCTCGGTCGCGCGACCATAACTCGTTACGACACCACCACCGCCATTTGACGGCCGTCCGCAAAATACTTATCCCGTCCAGCCCTTTCGACAAACCGCAGTGAGGTCGGCGCAGACACATCCTGAGAGTTCACCCTACCCCATTCCATTTGCCTCAACCCCGCGCCCTCTCTAGAATAAAGACTCACCCTCACGCCAGGGAGAATTTCCGAGAAACTTATGATTCATTTTCCAGTGCCCGAAGCTCTCACCTTCGACGACGTTCTTCTCTTACCCGCGCGCTCCGATGTAATTCCCGCGACCGCCACTACCCAGACTCAGCTCACTCGCAACATCAGCCTGAACATTCCCATCGTCAGCGCCGCCATGGATACCGTCACCGAATCGCACATGGCGATTGCGCTCGGCCAGCAGGGCGGTCTCGGCATTATCCATCGCAACCTCACCATCGAGCAGCAGGCCAATGAAGTCGATAAAGTGAAGCGCTCGGAAAGCGGCATGATCGTCGATCCAGTCACCATGTCGCCCACTGACAAAGTCAGCGACGCGCTCGAAGTCATGCGTAAGTACAAAATTTCGGGCGTGCCCATCACCCAGCATGGCAAGCTCGTCGGCATTCTCACCAACCGCGATCTGCGCTTCGAGTCCCGCTTCGACATTCCCATCGATCGCGTGATGACCAAGAAGAATCTCATCACCGTACCCGTAGGCACTACGCTCGAGGATGCCGAAGAGATCCTCCACGAGCACCGCGTCGAAAAACTTCTCGTCGTCGACGACAAGTACAACCTCAAAGGACTGATCACCGTAAAAGACATTCAGAAGAAGCTGAAGTACCCCAACGCCGCCAAAGATTCTCAAGGACGCCTGCGCGTAGGCGCGGCCATCGGCGCCACCGGAGATTTTCTAGAGCGCGCCCAGGAATTAGCCGCAGCCAAAGTCGACGTGCTGGCTGTTGACAGCGCGCACGGCCACTCAACAAAGGTGCTCGACGCAGTGAAGCTCGTGAAGTCGAAGCTGCCCGAGATGCAACTGCTGGCCGGCAACGTCGCTACCTTCGACGGCGCCTGCGAATTGGCTCGCGCCGGAGCTGACGGCATCAAGGTCGGCATCGGCCCCGGTTCCATTTGCACCACGCGCGTTGTCACTGGCGCAGGTGTGCCGCAGATCACCGCCATCGCCGAAGCCTTCCGCGCCGTAAAAGACGCTGGCATCCCCATCATCGCTGACGGCGGCATCAAGTACTCCGGCGACATCACCAAAGCGCT
>PLKR01000502.1:2661-3838 GCA_003140655.1 Acidobacteriaceae bacterium
GATTCCTCCGCCGCAGTCTCCGCCATGGATGGCGAATCCAACCGCCTGGGCAAACTTGTTCCCGAGGGCATTGAAGGACGCGTGCCCTATCGCGGTTCAGTTGCCATGATCGTCCATCAGATGGTTGGCGGATTGAAGTCAGGCATGGGCTACTGCGGCTGCGCCACCATCGCCGAACTTTTGCAGAAAACGCGCTTCGTGCGCATCAGCGGCGCCGGACTCCGCGAAAGCCACGTCCACGACGTAATGATCACTCGCGAGGCTCCCAACTATGGCGTCGAGTAACCCAGCCTCTTGAGCTCCGATCGACATGAAGTTCTGAAGGCGTGGCTCGCCGCCATCCTCTGGCTAATCGTCATTGCCATTGAATCCAGCGCCCTGCTCTCGGCCCATAACACCAGCCGCATTCTCTTTCCCATTCTGCATTTCCTCTTCGGCGTGGACTGGGAACGCTTTGAGACCTGGCACTTCTTCATTCGCAAAACAGGCCACGTCGTCGGCTATGGCATCCTGAGCATTTTGCTTTTCCGCGCGTGGCGCGCCACCTTGCCCGCAATGAGCGATAGGAAGTGGACGCTGCGTTGGACAACCATCGCAATTCTGGGCACCGCTCTCGTCGCCAGCCTCGACGAGTGGCACCAGAGCTTCATCCCTTCACGGACGGGACGCTGGCAGGATGTTGTTCTCGACACATGCGCCGGCGTCGCGGCGCAGTTACTCATTTTTCTGTGGTGGATGTGGAGAAGAAAAAGCGAGGCGAATTACGACTCCATTCACTCCATTTCCAGCTAACCTTCGAAATCCAGAAAGCAGGTTATAGCGCTATGTCCTGACCCTGACATAACCATCAAACAATCATTACCTGGTTACCTTCGAACCGCGTCCCGCAACCTGCAAAATTCCCGCTGCGGCCATCGCCAGCGCCGCCGAAAAATAAAACGGAATCGCCGCGCCGTAATGTTTCCACAATTCTCCAGTGATCAAGCTCGCAGCTAAAGTGGCCACGCTGGTCACAAAAAAATAAAGGCCGAGAGCGCGGCCGCGCACCTGCTCACCAACCGTCTGAACCACCAGAGCCTTCAGCACGGGCTGCGTTAGAGCGTAGTAGAAGCCATACACGGCCATCGCAATCCAGATCGTCAGCGTGGAAGGTGCTCGCCCGAAAACAAAATAGACC
>PLKR01000502.1:3941-4375 GCA_003140655.1 Acidobacteriaceae bacterium
GCGCCGCCTGCGTTTTCCTTTACGCGGGGACGCCCGGTCTCGCGGATCCCAAGCAGCGCAACCAGCAGGCACAGCGCTCCCGGAACAGCGGCTGCCCAGAACACGCTGCGGATTCCGTAACGCGCAAGCAGAACCAAAGCAGTCAGCGGACCAGCGATGGCTCCGGCAGAATCCATCGATTGAATCAGCCCATACGCCGCGCCCAGCCGGTTCTTCGGCACCGACTCGGCGACCATCACGTCGCGTGGCGCGCCACGCACGCCTTTGGCGAGGCGATCGGTAAAGCGAATCAGCAGAATTTGTGGCCAGGCAGTGACAATCGCAAGCAGAGGCTTGACGGCGTTGGCCACGAAATATCCGGCAACTACGACCGGCTTGCGGCGATGGATGTGGTCAGTAAGATATCCGGAGAAAAGCTTGGCAAACGACGCCAC
>PLKR01000355.1 GCA_003140655.1 Acidobacteriaceae bacterium
GCGTGATTCGCAGCGCATAACAAGAGCCGGAGAACTATTCCACGGTCACCGACTTGGCCAGGTTCCTCGGCTGATCCACATCGCATCCTCTTCTTACCGCGATGTGGTAGGCCAGCAACTGCAAGGGGACGATTTCGAGAATCGGCGAAAGTTCTTCCGGCGCCCCAGGAACATACAGAACGTGGTCGGCGGCTTCATTGATCTCTTCGTCGCCTTCGGTAGCGAGCGCAATCACGACGCCGGAGCGCGCTTTTACTTCCTTCAGGTTTGACATCGTCTTCTCGTAGCGCACCGTCGAACCGGCGTTGTTCGCGTCGCGCGTGGCGACGACGACCACGGGGAGGTTCTCGTCGATCAAAGCGTTAGGACCGTGCTTCATTTCCCCGGCGGGGTATCCCTCGGCGTGGATGTAAGAGATTTCCTTCAGCTTCAGCGCGCCTTCGAGGGCAATAGGGTAGTGAATGCCGCGGCCGAGGAAGAGAAAATCCTGGGCGCGCTGGAATCGTTTGGCCAGGTCTTCACATTTTTCGTCGTGGGTGAGGATGTTTTCAAGTTTGCCGGGGATGAGTGTAAGTTCCTGCGCCGCGGTGCGGGTTTGTTCGGCGGTCATAGCGCCGCGCACCTGCGCGAGATACAGAGCAAAGAGATAAAGAGCGGTGAGCTGGCAGGTGAAAGCCTTGGTGGATGCTACACCGATCTCCGGGCCAGCGTGGGTATAGATGGTTCCGGCAGCTTCGCGAGTGATCATGGAGCCGACCACGTTGCAGATGGCCAGCGTGTGTGATCCTTTGGCTTTGGCCTCGCGCTGCGCGGCAATAGTGTCGGCGGTTTCGCCGGACTGGGAGATCACGAGGGTGACGGTCTCCGGGCTGACGATGGGGTCGCGATAGCGCCATTCGCTGGCGTAATCNNTCGACCGGGACGCGGGCGAGACTCTCGATCATGAACTTGCCGGCTTGTCCGGCGTGCCAACTGGTGCCGCAGGCGACGATGTTGATCTTCTTCGCGGACCGGAATTCGGCGTCACTGATTTGCATTTCGTCGAGGAAGATGTGGCCGGTGTCGAGCGAAACGCGTCCTAAAGTAGTGTCGCGGACGGCGCGCGGCTGCTCGTAAATTTCCTTGAGCATGAAGTGCTTGAAGCCGCCCTTTTCCGCCATGATCGGGTCCCAGGTCACATGCTGCACCTGGCGCTGAATGGCATTTCCGTCGAAATCAGTCAGTTGCACGCCCTCGGCGGTGACCACGGCGAGGTCGCCATCGGCTAGAAAGAAAATATCGCGCGTGTGGTAGAGAATGGCGGGGACGTCGGAGGCGACAAAGTATTCGTCGTTGCCCAGGCCAATCACTAGAGGGGGGCCGTTGCGCGCGGCCACGATCTTGTTGGGCTCGTCGACGGAAATCACTCCCAGAGCAAACACTCCGCTGAGTTCCTTCACGGTGCGGCGGACTGCTTCTTCGAGGGTGGGACGGTGACCGTTGCCAGTTTTGAAGAGATGTTTCTCGATCAGGTGAGCAATGACTTCGGTATCGGTCTCAGTGGAGAAGGTGTGGCCTTCCTCGATCAGCTTTTTTTTCAGGCTGAGATAGTTCTCGACAATGCCGTTGTGCACGACGACGATCTTTCCCGTGCAGTCGCGATGAGGATGAGCGTTTTCTTCCGTGGGACGTCCGTGGGTAGCCCAACGGGTGTGGCCGATGCCGTAGGTGCCGTCGAGCGGCTTGAGACGGATGGCCTCTTCCAGGTTGCGCAGCTTGCCTTCGGCGCGGCGCAACTGCAACTTGTCCCCATTGCCGGCCACGGCAATTCCAGCCGAGTCGTAACCGCGGTACTCAAGCCGCCTCAGCCCCTCGATGATGATTGGAACCACTTCCTTCTTACCGACATATCCGACAATGCCACACATGCGGAAACTCCAGAAATTCAGTCTGCGATGGAGCAGCGAAACTCTTCAATCACGGGGTTGGTCAGCACTTCGCGCGCAATACGCTCAACTTCGGTTTGCGCTTCTTCACGGCTTAACCCGCCATCCAGCGTAAGTTCGAAATACTTTCCCTGGCGGATGTCTTCCAGACCCTTGTAGCCCATCTTCTTGAGCGCACCCTGGATGGTCTTACCTTGCGGATCAAGGACGCTTTTCTTGAGCGAAACGTAAACGTAGGCTTTCATGGGGATAAAGGCATTATACGGCAGGAGGATTGTGGGTCGGAGGTACCCAAGTAACCAGTGTCAGCCCAGCAGAGTGATCTGTTCGTCGAGAACTGCCAGAGCTTGCTCAAGGATTTTCCGGTAGCGTGGGTTTTCCGCCGAGCGGAGTTGCTCTAGAATCCGGCTGCGCGAGAGCTTCAGTCCTTTTTTGCGGGATTCGAGTTCTCTTTGTTCGGGCGTCAGGTAACGTTTGGGTTCTCCGGTGGACGAATTGGCATCGTCTTGCTGAAGTTCGACCGACTTGCTCTCCCACCCGCGTGCCACACCAAGATTATACGCGGTCGGGTCCGCGGAAGATTTCCGTTGTAACGAACGTCANNATCTGCCGGATGCCGTACAACAAGCGCTGAAGCGCGACTGCATCAGAGGTTCCAACTTATTAGCTTTGCCAAAGTCTCCGTTGCTAAGGTAGATACATCGGCCAAGCGCACAGTAGATTTGGCCCCTTTCCCCGCGTACCTTTGAGTTATGCGGGAGTTGAATTGCTCGCGCTAGTCCCATCCTGGGAGGAATTTGTTCCAAAAACCGAACTTGGCGAGAAAAACGCGTATCCCCATTGAGATATGTGGTTATAATGCCGAGTTACTCTGGCCGAGTTATGCGGTGCGCTTTTGAGGGGGAGCGGCCGCCAGGTGCATTTACCCCTTGAGCGCGCCACGCTTAGAACGGGATATGCAGCGCTCCCTTGCGCTGCTGGAGATGGCGGACGTAGTGTTTCGACGCCATGGCCCGGCGGAAGCCCTCCTCGACTCGGAACCGTTACTGACTACATATTTCAGTGCGTCCAAGGTGGGTCTTTGCATCTGGGACGCTAGCTTCCGCTATCTCGCGATCAACCAAACGCTGGCGGAGATGCATAACATACCCGCCGCAGAGCACTTAGGGAAAAGCGCCCGAGAGATGCTCGGGGATTTTGCCGAGTTGATTGAGCCGCAGTACAGGCGGGTATTCGAGACCCGGCAGCCAGTCCTGAACCTAGAAGTCAGTTCCATACTGCCCACCCGGACCGAACCCGGCCACTGGATTGGGCATTTCATTCCCATCCTGGATGCGATGGGCGAGGTTACGCAAGTCGGCGGAGTTGTGGTCGAGATCACGGAACAAAAGAAACTCGAGGAATCGCTTCGTGGAGTTTCCGAGACGTTGCGGGAGGAGAAGAAGCGGCAGCATGTGATGATGGAAGTGAGCCGCGCTCTGGCCGCAAAGTCGGATGTGTGGCAGGCCTTTCCCCAGATCTCCGCCT
>PLKR01000233.1 GCA_003140655.1 Acidobacteriaceae bacterium
CAGCGCGCCGAACTGATGGCAGCCGATCCTGAAACCTACTTCATCACGGATCACTACTTGAATTACGAGTGGATTCTGGTGCGCCTGGATCGCGTGGATCCCGATGCGCTGCGGGATCTGCTGCGCGGGGCCTGGCGATCGGCTGCAGCGGAGGCGAAGAGGAAGAAGAAGAAGAAACGATCTGCGGGGCGACGGTGATGAGGGTGTCGGAGACTGCAGGTTCCTCACTGGGCCTTCGGCCCAGTTCGGAATGACATCCCTTTCTGCTTTGCGGCGCTTTACGGCCCATGGTCAAGGAAGCGGCTGCGATCCTGATCACTGCGCAAGGTGCAAACTTCGGAGTGGCCGAAAAGGCGGTAACGGTTGCGGGCTACGACGTTGTAAGCCGCGTCGCGGAGGTATTTGGGCAGGAGTTGCAGGAGGAATGCGGCGGATCGCCAGAGGCCTGGGAGCTGCTTCAGGACGAAGAGGACGGCGTCGGAGCGGGAGAGCAGACGTTCGTTGGGGAGCTCGTGGTTGAGGGCGACATAGACCGTGTCGAGAACGCCAGGATTGACGCCGTGGCGGGTGAGGATGGGGGCGGCGAGCGCGCTTTGCAGCGACGCGAAACGGAAGACGGCATTGCGATCGCGGCGAAGAATGAACTGGACGAAGCGGTTGCAGAGTCCGCAGCCGCCGTCGTAGAGGAGGATGGGGTGGGACATGCGCGACGGTGAAGATCTTAGCACCTTGCGAGATCAGAGACCCATCCTGTCTCTCCAAAGAACGGAAATAGCCTGGGAGTTTAGCCAGCCCGTCGCGCTCTACTTCGTTCCCGAGGCGGCGGGCTGCGACCCCGCGTAGTAGCCGCTCTTGGTCCGCACCATGAGTTTGCCCTTGCCTTTCTTGGCCTCCACGCGAATCGCGCGGAAACCGCCGCTGGATCTTGGATTGGTGGGCTTGTAGCCGATGGTGTACTGATTCTTGATGTCGTGCGCCACTTGCCGGCTGATCTCAGCCACTTGATCGAGGGTCGCAGGAAAAAACGCCAGCCCACCGGTCCGTTGCGCGATGATCTCAAGCGCCCGCCGGGCTCGCTTGGGATGCTCTTCATCGCCCAGGATTCCAATCGCATAAACCGATGGACCGTTTTCCTGCTGCAAATGCTTCACCGCATCTTCCAGACTCTCCCGGCTGGCGTTGTCGTCTCCGTCGGTCACGACGAACAACACTTTCCGCTCCAGCTTGGCATCTCTCTTGAGGTGCTCGGCTGAGGCCACCAGGGCGTCGCGAAGCGCCGTTCCGCCCCTGGCGTCAATCTTCTCCAGCGCCTCTTTCAACTTCAGCAGATCGTTGGTGAAATCCTGGTCGAGATAGTATTCGTCGTTGAAATTGACCACGAACACCTCGTCCTGCGGATTGCTGGACCGCACCAGGTTTAGGGCTGCCTGGTTCACTTTGGCCCGCTTTTCCCGCATCGAACCGGAATTGTCGATCACGATTCCCATAGACACGGGAATGTCTTCATTGTGGAACGAAATAATCTTCTGCGGCTTGCCATCCTCGAATACGGTGAAGGCATTGCGGTCGAGATCGGTCACTATGTGCTGCTTGTCGTCCACCACCGTGGCGTGCAACAGCACTTCATCCACATCTTTGCGAATGACGTAGGTTCCATTTTCGTCGGGAGGTTGCTGCGGGCTGGAACCGACGGGCGGCGCAGGCGCCGCGCCGGACTGGGACTGAGGAGTTAGCGACGGGGAAGGCTGCGAGTCGGCAGGCCCTTCGGCTCCGCTCAGGGCGGGTTTGGACGGGACAGATGCAGACTGAAGCTGCGAAGGGTTCCACTCCGCGTGCCCGGCATCAGGCTGCGCCAGCAGCGCGACCGCGGTCCCGGCCCAGACCGCGTACCTCAGAAAAAAGAAGAAGTTCGCAGCCCACTCATTCTTCGGGAGCGTAATATCCGGTCCTGGCATACACTCGGAGTGGCGGCAGTCCTTTCGGCGGCTGTAACTTCACTTTAATCTTACGCCATTTGCCGTCTCGCACTCCTTTGCTTGGACGATAGCCGAGCACGTATTGGTTGCGCAGTTCGACGCCGATTTTGCTCGCCACGTCGCCCAGGTCGTTCGGGTTCTCCACCGTAAACGCCCGCCCACCCGTCAATTCTGAGATTTCGCCCAGCAGTTGCGGGCCCAGTTGTTCTTCCTGACTCTGAAAATAGCGGCTGTGATTGTCACCCCCATCGGAGATGATGAGGAGTGCCTTCTTCGGGTACTTGGCCTCCCTCATCTTGCTGACGCCCATGTAAATCGCATCCAGCAGCGCCGTCCGCCTTCGCGGGAAGGTGTAGATCAGTTTGTCCGTGATCTCGTCCACCGAACTGGTGAAACCGGCGACCATCTCGGGCTCGTCCGAGAAAGTAACCATGAAGAATTCATCTTGCGGGTTGGCGGTCTTGAAAAACTCCGTGACCGCATCCTTGGCACGGTCCATTTTGCTGCTCATGCTTCCGCTGGAGTCGAAGATCACGCCCAGCGATACAGGCGCGTCCTCACTCGAGAAAGACTTGATCTCCTCCTTCGAGCTGCCTTCGAAAAGCTGGAAGTTCTCCTTCTCCAGACCGGTGACCAGCCGGTTCATGGGATCGGTGATGGTGACAGGCACCAGCACCAGATCCACGGCCACCTTCAGCGGACGTACGTGCGTGTTCAGGGACGCGGGGACGACGCTCTCTTTCGCCACTTCTTCCGTCTTCGCTCTTTCCACGTCGTGGGGCGTGACGTCGCGAGGCTGGACATGGACATCGTTCACGTCCGTCTGCCCCACAGCGGGCAAAGACGAAGCGCATGCTGCGCACAAAACAAGAGGCAACGTCCAGAGGAAAGGCCGAGAATCACTTCGACGCAGCCGGACAAAACTTGGGCCCCGGAGTAGAAGCAGACAGGACTTCCGAACTAGATTCCGAAATAAGATCCGAAACAGGGTCTTAGGGCGGAGGGCCATAAGCACCTCGATTTGCCGCGATAGTATCACAGCTTTGCCCAAGCGACTTCGTTTTCTTTGTCAAATCTTTGTGACAATCTGGAAATGGACCGCTGGACGGACCATTTCGGGCGATTCATCCCAAATCCGGTATACACAAACCCGTAGAGCCCGCCACATCTTGCTACAATCAAGGGTTTCCATGGCCGACATTCATCCTTTTCGCGCCTTTCGCTATGATCCGCAGCACGTCGCCCCTGCTCAGGTGGTGACTCAACCTTACGACAAGATCACTCCCGCCCTGCAGGATCACTATTACGCGGCCAGCCCGTATAACCTGGTCCGCATCATCCTTGGCCGGCGGGAAGAAAATGACAATCCGGCGAACAACGTATATTCCCGCGCCGCAGCCCACTTTCGTGACTGGCGGCAACAAGGCATCCTGCGCCAGGATTCCCTTCCCTCCCTCTACGTCTACTCTCAGCGTTTTACTGTTCCAGGTCCAGCCAGGGAGGGTTCGACCAAAGAACGCTCAGCCACCGAACTGGAACGCCGCAGCTTCATCGCACTCGGCCGCCTCGAGAACTACTCCGCCGGAGTCGTCTTTCGCCACGAGCAAACCCTGGCCAAGCCCAAGGCCGACCGCCTCGACCTGCTTCGCGCCACCAGCGCCCATTTCGGCCAGATTTTCATGCTCTATGAGGACTCGGGCCAGATCGAAACCCTGCTCGCCACCAATGCCGATCCAGATATTTCGGTTCCCGATGTTCAGATAAAAGACGAACACGGTGTGGTTCATCGTGTGTGGCAGGTCACCGATGCCAAACTCATCCACTCCGTCCAAACCGCGATGAGCGACAAGAAACTCATCATCGCCGACGGGCACCACCGATACGAAACCGCTCTCAACTACCGCAACGAACGCCGCGCCGCCGATTCGTCCAAGGCACAGCCGCCCCCCGGTCCCGGAGCGGCGCCGTACGAATTCGTCATGATGACGTTCGTCAACATCAACAGCCCAGGCCTGCGCATCCTGCCGACGCATCGCCTCGTCCACAGCCTGGCTTCCTTTTCAGAAACAGACTTTCGCAATTCAGCCCGCGCGTTCTTCGACATTGACGAGGTCGACGCATCCCTCGACGCACCCCACGCCACGGCGATCCTCCGCGAGTCCGGCCGGTGCGGAACCACCATCCTCGCCGTCACCGCCAACCGCGCCTTCCTGTTGCATCATCCCAATCCAAATATCCCGGAAGTTTTCGCCGGCCTATCTATCAGCCAGCAAGCCCTCGACGTGGTGCAACTGCATAAATGTTTGCTGGAAAAAGTACTGAACCTCTCGGAAGAATCCATCCGCAACCAGCAGAACATCTCCTACGTTCGCGACGCGGCAGAGACTTTGTCGGAAGTACGCGGCGCAAGCGGCTCTCGCGCTAATATCGCTTTCTTGATGAATCCGTGCCGCATCGCGCAAGTTCGTGATATTGCCTTCGCCGGCGAGGTCATGCCCCAGAAATCCACCGACTTCTACCCCAAGCTCCTCAGCGGATTGACCATCTATGCGCTCGAATAGAAGCCGAATTAGCGGGCATGCGATTCGCGGATCTCGAAGCATTGGTGTCGCCGCCGGCACGCTTTTGTTCTTTGCCGTCCTGCTGGTCTCCGCAGCGGCTCCTGAGAGGCATCTCTCCATCTACTCCTCCGCTGCCAACTATTCCCTGCCCATCGTGCGGCGCGAAGGCCGCGACTACATTGGCTTGCTGGAATTACTCGATCCCCTGGGCACGGTCAGCGCAAAATCCGACCCGCCGCGCTGGCGACTGCACTGCAACAACATCCTCGGAGACTTTACGGTTGGCAAAAGCCACGCCCTCATCCAGGGACGCGACATTGACCTCTCCGGAAAATTCCTTTTGGAAAACGGACGCGGCCTCGTCCCGCTCAGCTCTCTCAATGCCCTCCTGCCCCGCTTCCTGGGAGG
>PLKR01000588.1 GCA_003140655.1 Acidobacteriaceae bacterium
GCGGTCGGAGATGGATTCAAAACCACTGTTCTGACAATTGACTTAGTCCACGACTTAGTCTAGTGTCAGTGCATGGAAGTCAACATCCACGAAGCCAAGACTCACCTTTCCCGCCTCCTCGAACGAGTAGCGTTGGGAGAAGAGATCATCATCGCCAAGGCTGGGACTCCGGTCGCTAAGCTAGTGCCCCTGAAAAAGACGCCCAAGAAGAGGGTCTTCGGCAGCGCCAAAGGCGAGTTCACGGTTCCGGACGACTTCAACGATCCCGATCCTGACATTGAGGACCTGTTCTATAACGGACCCCTTCTACCGAAATGAAGGCCCTCCTCGACACGCACGCATTCTTGTGGGCACTTGCTGGGGATGCAAGGATATCGCCTCTCGCCCGCGATACTTTTGCGGGACCCACCGGTCTTTCACTAAGCATCGCAAGCTTTTGGGAGATTCTCATCAAGGTACAGTCGGGCAAGCTGAATCTTCCTCGGCCCGCTGGTCCGTACGTGCTCAGAAAATTGGCGGAGAACGGGATCGAGATGCTCCCCATCAGCATCGACCATTTGCTCGCTATCGAGCGTCTCCCGATGCATCACCGCGATCCGTTCGATCGCATGCTGATTGCGCAGAGTCTGGAGGAGAACCTTCCCATCGTTACCTCGGATCCGTCGTTTGCCCGCTACGATGTTCATCTGATCTGGTAGAGCGCTTTTGCAGCCGTGGCCCCTGGCACGTCCTCAGTTTGTTGGATATACTTCCTCGACCATCTCAGACCAATGAAGAAGGCTATCGGGATTTCTCATCGAAAAAGTGATCGTGGTGGTTTTGGGCCTCTTCTCGGTCCGTTCGCACCGTTCCTGCTGCTTTTCCTGGCCCTCGGCGTCGGCGGAAGAGCGCAAACGCCTCCCGCTGCTGCCGCGGATGGTCCCAAGCAGGATTACCTGGTTTATGTCGTCTGTGAATCCGCGGACAAGATTGTGCTCATTCGTTTTGGCCCTGGCGGCGCGCGCATTGAGAGCCAGATGCGCACCGGGCTCATGCCCATGGATATCAATGGGCCGCACGGAATCGCGGTTTCTCCGGACAAACAGTATTTCTACGTTTCCGAAGGCCATGGCCGGCCGGAGGGCTCCGTCTGGAAGTATCGCGCCGGCACGGACACGGTTATTAAGTACACGAGCCTCGGTCTCTTCCCAGCCACCACCGACATCACTCCTGACGGCAACTTCATCTACGTCGCCAACGCCAATTTCCATGGCGACATGGTTCCGTCATCGATCTCGGTTGTGGCCACGGACCAGATGATTGAGGTCAAACGCATTCCCACCTGCACCATGCCCCACGGGTCGCGCCTCAACCACGAAGGCACGAAACATTATTCGGTGTGCATGATGGACGACATGCTGGTCGAGATCGATACCAGAAAGTTTGCCGTGGACCGTTATTTCATGCTGGCTCAAGGCAAAGAGATGGGCATGAGCGGCGCCCCCGATCTTCATGCGATGCCTGACCACAAAAGTGCTACCTGCACGCCGACCTGGGCGCAGCCTTCGAATGACGGATCGATCATATATGTGGCCTGCAATCAGTCGAACGAGATCGTTGCGATCAAGACTGACACCTGGACTCTGGCGCGCCGTTTCCCCGCCGGAACCGGTGTCTACAACCTGGCGATGACCCGGGACGGACGGCTGATCGCAACCAACAAGCGCGGACAGTCAGTGTCCATCTTCGATCCTGCTACGGGGCGCGAACTGGCCAGAGTTCCCACACAGAGGAAGGTTGTGCACGGGGCGGTGGTAACGCCCGACGACCTCTACGCTTTTGTTTCGGTCGAAGGAGTTGGCTCCGAACCAGGTACGGTAGAGGTGATTGACCTTGGCAGCTTAAAAACCGTGGCTACAGTCGATGTCGGGCCACAAGCGGCAGGCATTGATTTCTGGAAAATGGAACCGAGCAAGCAGTAGAACGACGTTGCTCGTTAGTCGTTAGTTGTTGCCAAAATCAGCAAACGACCAACGACGAACGACGATTCAAAGTTTCAAGCCCGGAGGGCGAATGTTTAAGCGCAGAGCATTGATATTGGCAGTTGCGGTCATGATTCTTTCAGCACGGGGCGTATGGTCGCAGGATGTGGCTGCCGACGCTGCCAAACAGGAAGCGCCTCCCAGCACCTCGGTGGCCCCCGCGAGCGTGGAGATCAGTCCTAACGCCCTCGACGCTCACGTGGGCGAAAAAATCAAGTTCAGCGCTGCTGCCAAAGACGCTGCGGGCAATCCAATCGACGAAAAACCCTCGGTCTGGTTTGCCGCTCCGTTTGACCTGGCGGGCGCGGATGAGTCCGGCGAAGTGACCTTCCATGCGCCGGGAGTGGTGACGGTAGGTGCGGTGATCGCGGGGAAAACCGGCTATGCCACGGTCAACGTAGGGAACCCGAAAATCGCGAGCCTTGAAATCGCCCCGCCGGCTAACCCGATCGTCGCCGGCGGCGCGGAAAAGCTGGCGGTGATCGCTCGCACTTCCAACGGCAATCCCCGAACCGATGCGGTAATCGCCTGGACATCGGAAAAGCCGGCAATTGCCAGCGTGGACGCGGCCGGGCTGGTTACCGGTCTTGCGCCGGGGAGCGTCACGATCAAGGCAACGTCGGAAGGGGCGAGCGGCACGGTTACGTTTCAGGTTGTGCGCGATGCAGTACGTAAGTTAACGGTCAATCCCGCTTCCGCGGAGGCACGCACCGGTGACGTCGTCCACTTTAGCGCTACGGGCCTCGATGGCGGCGGAGGCCACTTGAAAGATCCACCCGTGCGCTGGTCTTTGAGCAGCGGCGGCAGCGCCGCGGTTTATCCCGACGGAGCGTTTGTGGCGGAGAAGGCTGGCACCTACGTGGTCATGGCCAACAGCGGCCAGCACAGCGCCGCGGCGTCGGTCGTGGTTCGCCCGCGCAACGTGGAGCGCGAGGTCGAAGTCGTGGCCCATGTTCCGATGCCGGACCTGCAGATGTCCGAAGAGTGGATCATCGGACACCACGCCTATCTTGCTACCGTCGCGGATAAGGTTTTCGTCTACGACATCGCCGATCCGGCGAATCCCAAACTGCTCGATACTCTGAAAGTGGACGCTCGCATCATCAACGACATCAGCACCACTCCGGACGAAAAAATCGGCGTATTCACGCGGGAAGGAGCTTCGAATCGCAAGAACGGAATCGTCTTCCTCGACACCTCCGATGCCTCGCACTTGAAGGTTCTTTCCGAATACACCGCGACGGTCAGTGGTGGCGTGCACAGTGCCTACATTGACGGCCATTACGTGTACCTCACCGACGATGCGACGGGCTCGCTCCGCATTATTGATTTTCAGGATCCGAAACATCCTAAGGAAGTGGCACGCTGGGAAGCGCAGAATCCGACCGTCGTCAGCATTAACACCAAGCACGGATCGATGACCAGCGGACGTTATCTGCACGACCTGCAGGTGAAGGATGGCCTCGCCTATCTGGCGTATTGGAGAGATGGATTGATCATCCTCGATGTGGGCAATGGCATGGCCGGTGGCAGCCCAGAGAATCCCAAGCTAGTCAGCCAATACCACTTCAACCACTACGAGCTATATGGAGACGGCTGGCTGGCCGGCACTCACAGCGTGTTCCGCTACAAGAATTATCTGTTTGTGGGCGATGAGGTGTTCCCCGCGATTTTCGAACTCGATGACCGAGACCGCATCCCGGTGCGCGCCATCTGCCACGTCATGGATGTTTCCGATATCAAGCATCCGCGGGAAGTGGCTCAGTATGAAGTGCCGGAAGGGGGCTCGCACAATTTCTGGGCCGCAAACGACATGCTCTATGAGGGTTACTACAGCGGTGGCGCGCGCGTTCTTGATATTTCCGGCGAGTTGCGCGGCGATCTCTACCGCCAGGGCCGCGAAATTGCCCGCTTCTGGACCGGAGACGCGAAAGGCTTCCGGCCGAATCTGCCATTTACCTGGGGAGGACAACCCTGCTCGGTCACTTGCGACAGCCCTCTACTCAACAGCCTGATCTATTTCAACGACATTCACTCGGGCCTGTGGATCACCAAACTCGGCGACGCGAAGTTCGAAGGCTCGGCCAGCTCTCCAGCCGTCCGCAAGGGGGAACGAACCATACACTAGCGCGGCCCGAGATCGTTGGCTCGGGAGCTACGAGCCCGCAAACCTCGCGTACATGGGCGGCACGGCTGAAACCGTGCCCTTCCTGGTCTCTTCGAGCGAAAGGCTAGAAGCCAGGAGCTAGAAACTGCATTTATGCCTCGTCCGAAACCACTCGTTCTCATCATCCTCGACGGCTGGGGATACCGCGCCGAAACCACGGCCAATGCGATCGCCCTGGCACGCAAGCCGACCTATGATCGTCTGCTGCGCGAGTATCCCAACACGCTCATTCATACGAGCGGACCTTTCGTTGGCCTGCCTGAAGGGCAGATGGGCAACAGCGAGGTCGGGCATCTCAACATCGGCGCGGGCCGCATTGTGCACATGGACATCACGCGCATCGACCTGATGATCCAGAACGGCGAGTTCTTCTCGCATCCCGTGTTGCTCGCGGCCATGAAGCATGCACGCGTCGGAGAACGGAGACTGCATCTGTTCGGCTTGGTCTCCGACGGCGGCGTGCACTCGCAGCAGGCTCATCTTTACGCTCTGCTGAAAATGGCGAAGCAGAGCGGCGTGGACCGTGTGTTCGTTCATGCCTTCATGGATGGCCGCGATACGCTGCCCACCAACGGCGCCGGCTATCTTGAACAACTGCGGCAGAAGATGCGCGAGTACAACTCCGGCAAGATTGCCACGGTGAACGGCCGCTACTACGCGATGGATCGGGACCGGCGCTGGGAGCGCATTCTCAAGGCGTATAGCGCGATGGTCCTCGGTGACGCGGAAGGCGGCAAGTGTGCCGACCCGGTTCAGGGGATGAAGGATTCTTACAATAAAGGCGTCACCGATGAGTTTGTGGTGCCGTTTGTGTGCACGGACAAAGGCGGCCAGCCGCTGGCGACCATTCGCGATGACGATGCCTGTATCTGCTTCAATTTCCGCGCCGATCGCGTGCGCCAGATCACGCGCGCACTGGCACGCAACAGCGGGTTGAATGCGAAAGGCGGCAGCGATCTTCCCGGTGCGGCCGATCTCGACGCCACGATTGCCCGTGATCGCGTTCCCAAAAATCTGCACTATGTTTGCATGACGCAGTA
>PLKR01000422.1:0-2480 GCA_003140655.1 Acidobacteriaceae bacterium
TGATGGGCCGCGGCTATGGGGTATCGCCCAAAGCGGCTCTGGACGCGGCGGGACGCGTGGAAATGGCGGGGTGCGCCCTACCGGTCCTGCAGTATGAACTTGAGAACCTTGCGCTGGTGATGTAAGAGGTGGCACGCAGCAGCGGGCCGGCGACCCGCGCCGCCTAAGCAGGGTGAGATTGGGCGAGAATTGAGACTGCGGGCTTCCTTGGCAGGAACTAAACGGCCAGAAGCGAGTGAGCCAGAAGCCGCAAGATAAACGGCGAGAAGTGCAAGATTTTGACATTCTGAGTCGGCTGATCGAAACAAGATTGACCGAACCAGGCCCACGCAAAGAGAAAGCCGGGCCAACCAGCCCGGCTTTGTGGTTTTTTGGGGCCCGTCGGCCCCCCCGATTGGGTGCTGGAAAATTGGCGGAATGTTCCAATCGGAACATGCGGGCGAGGGCGCCTCCGCCAGCGCGGGCATTCTTGATCTTTGCGCGCTTCAGAGCGCGCCCGCTTGCGCCGCCCGGCTGGCTGGCTTGGCCGCGCTCATCAACTCATCCAGGCGAACCCGAAGACGCACTAGCGCCAGGGAATGAATCTGCGACACGCGGGACTCTCCGATCCCCAGCACGGCGCCCACTTCCTTCATCGTGAGTTCTTCAAAATAGTAAAGGGCCAGTACCTGCCGCTCTTTTTCCGGCAGATCGGCGACGGCGCGGGCCAGCAACTCCTTCATCTCGGAGCGCATGCAACGGAAAAATGGCGTATCCTCGGGCGCGTTGGCCAGGGAATCGCACAGATCTTCCTCCTTGCCGTCCCAGGGAGACTCCAGGTGAAGACTGCTCACTTCGAGGCCATCCAATTCGGTCAGCAGCTGCTGAAATTCCCGCAATTCCAGATTCAGCTCCGCAGCCACTTCCACTTCCGTGGGAGAGCGGCTCAAGTCCAGGCTGAGCGTGCGCTGCGCCTCTTCGACCCGGCGCGCTTTGCGGCGCAACTCCCGGGGTCCCCAGTCCATTTCGCGCAGGCTGTCGAGAATCGCGCCCCGGATGCGGAACTTGGCATAGGAGCCAAATTGCACGCGCTTGGAGCGGTCGAACTTGTTAAGCGCATCGATCAACCCGATCACTCCGGCATGCACCATATCCTCGAGCGGCACGTGCCGGGGCAGGCGTTCGTGAATGCGGCGCGCCAGATAGCGTACCTGTGGCAACTGTTCGAGCAGGATGCGGTCGCGCTCCTCTTTGTCCTGCCAAGTTCGGGTTGCGGATTTCATGGGCCAGGATGGCCGACATCTCCGCCAGTGCTTGGGCAAAGACTGTCATAGCTGCAGGCAACATTTGCACGGTGACTGCCAGGAGGGTGGGGTAATGGCTAAGATTCTTCTCAGCTTGCCCGGCCGGCGCACGAAAGGGACCGGGCGCCGCCAGGGAAGAGCGATTGTTGAAAGGGGAAGTAAAGATGCTCGCTCAAAACCGTGTCCCCATTCTCCAACAGAATGGAGGCCCTCTCCATCACGTGCTGCAATTCGCGCACATTGCCCTTCCACGGATGAGCTTCGAGGATCCGAACCGCCTCCCCGCTCAGCAGCGGGCACCGCCNNTAAGCGGCGGCAGTTCCAGGGGAAAAGCCGCCAGACGGTAAAAGAAATCCTCGCGAAACTCTCCCCTGCCCGCACGCCCCGCCAGATCGACATTGCTGGCCGCAATCACTCTCACGTCCACACGTGTCAACTCGGCAGTGCCCAGCCGCTGCACTTCCTTCTGCTCCAGAAACCGCAACAACTTAGCCTGCATCCCGAACGGCAACTCGCTTACCTCGTCGAGAAACAGTGTTCCGCCGTGTGCTGCAGGAATGCGTCCCACCTGCGCCTGCACGGCTCCGGTGAATGCCCCGCGGGCATGGCCAAACAGTTCCGACTCCAGCAGTGCCTCCGGAATCGCAGCGCAGTTCACCGCCACAAAAGGCTTGGCTGCCCGCGGACTCAACATGTGTAGCGCCCGCGCCACCAGTTCCTTGCCACTGCCCGTCGGTCCCACGATGAGCACGGTCGTCGAGCGCGGAGCAACCACCTGCGCCAGCCGATAGACGCGCTGCATCGCTTCGCTTCGCCCGATCATGCCGGGCAAAGGCTCATATTGATTTTCCCTCGCGATCCCAGTGCTCCACGCATCTTCCCCGGCCGCTCCGGGTTCTTCGGCCACTTCGGGCGCGGGCAAATCCCGCCCCGCCTTCTCCACATCGTCAGCCTGGAATGCGGCATCGGAGTCAAGCAAAACCACCTGAATTTCAGGAAACCGCCGCTGAATAATCGCGATCAGTTCTTCGCTGTCCAGGTCCGGCAGGCGGCGGTCGAGAAACAGAACCTGCCAGTCTCCTGCCTCCAGTTTCACCAGAGCCTCGGCGCCCCCGAGAGCGTGTTGTACCGGCCGCCACCGGCCGTTCAGACTGTGCAGAACCTGCTCGCGCAGCGCGCTGCTCGGGCTGGCAATCA
>PLKR01000422.1:2548-4883 GCA_003140655.1 Acidobacteriaceae bacterium
TCCGGCCGCGAAAATGCAGGCCGCGGCGATCCCGCATGCCAGCGCAAGCGAATCCAGGCCTCATCCGGCGCGCCACCGGTCTCAATCTGCAGCGCACTTCCGCTGTCGGCAAGACTCAGCGCCGATTCCACAAACCGGAAGACTACCGTGCCCAGTCTTCGCCGTCCTGCCTTCAGTGCCAACGAAGAAGCCGCAGTCCAGTCGGGCACGATGCGAACCCTCTTTACCTCGGCTATAGGTTCAAGGTCGTCCAACACTTCCCGCAGAAGAGTCTTCAACTCAATCGTCTCCGGTTCCTCATTTTCCTCTTCCTCCCCATCCACCACTGCCCTTAACGCCTCAACCAGAGCGCGCATGCGCTCCATTAATTCCAGCCCTTCGTGGAGACCCTGGACGTATTGCTCTGGAGTCCGCGAACTGGCCAGTGCTACCTCCATCGAGCATTGCAACCCGGTCAGCGGCTGGTTCAAGGCATGCAGCAATTGCTCCACCGGACTGCGCATCCCCGTCGTTGCAAGCGGCGCCGCATTCTGTGGATGCTGCGCCTCGCCAGGAATTATGGAACTCACGCCGGCACTCCCGCTTCCCCGCCCAGTTCGTAGCCCACGCCGCGCACCGTGTGGATCAGCTTTCGCGGATGCCCATCGTCCACTTTCCTCCGCAAGTAGTTGATGTAGACGTCCACCACGTTCGTAGTCGTGTCAAAAGTTAGATTCCAAACGTGTTCGATGATCATCGCCCTCGATACCTGCCGCCCCGCATTCCGCATCAGGTATTCCAGCAGCGAAAACTCTTTCGACGTAAGCTCGATCCGCCGCCCCGCCCGTTCGACACGGTGTTCCACGCGATCCAGATGGAGATCTTCCACCACCAGCACCGACTCCGATGGCAAATGGCTGCGCCGCAGCAACGCACGGATGCGCGCCGAGAGTTCGCTAAAGGAAAACGGCTTCGGCAGATAGTCGTCGGCGCCCGTATCCAGGCACTGCACCCGGTCTTCCACCCGGCTTCTCTGCGTCAGCACCAGCACTGGCAGGCTCGGACGCTTCAGCCGCAGATGGCGCAACACGCTCACCCCATCCAGCTTGGGCAGGTTCAGATCCAGGATCACCAGGTCATAGTCGACCTCGCTCCCCATGGCCCGCGCCTGCTCCCCATCTTCCACCACGTCCACTTGGTAGTGCTCCCCTTGCAGCCCCTGGCGCACAAAACCCGCCAGGGCGGCATCATCTTCCGCAATCAGAATCCTCATAAGTAGGCCTTAATCACAACCCGATTTTAGTTAGAGAAAGCTCAGTTGAAACGGAAACCCCTCCGCACGAAAGGGAGTGTTTGCAGAAACGGAGCACTGTTTCAAAACGGGATTCAAAACAGGAAGGGAACTACCTTGCCGGGGTGCGAGGTCAGATAGGAAGAGAAGAAATGTGCGCCAGTGAATCTACGCTCGGCGACGGAAATCCTACGCGTCCTGGCTCTGCCATTCTTTGACTTGCCGTTGCCGCAGCCATAGCAGTCACTCCCTTTTCATTGTCTTGATTGAAAAGTCTTGATTGGAAATTAGAGCTTAGGCGGCCACAAGCAGGCTGGCAACCCCAACACTCATTGACCCGCTTGGTTGACGGCAAAATCGAAGGCGGCGTTTATGTGCACGGCGCCGGTATTGATATACAAGACGCCATCGTACTCAAAGGTTGTGAGCATCTTCTGCTCCGGAAATGCAAGCGGCAACTCCGTGCAGGCTAAACACACCACAGGCTGCGCCCCGAACTGCTGTTCAAACGACGTTTTCGCGATCCNNCCGCCGCTTCAACTCCATACTTCGCAAACCCTTCGCGAAATCTTGGCGATCTCATCGTCAGGGCAGTTCCCAGGATCAAGACCTCGCACGCCCCCATTCGAGCGCTTTCCTTTGCCACAACGTCAAGGATGCCAATGACAGGAATCCCAATTCCGCGCACGATGCTCGCGAACCGGTGGTGAGCAGTGTTGCAGGCCATAAGTGCAAAGTCGGCGCCGCTGGTTTCTAAGCGCTTCAGGGCGGCGCGATGGTAGTCGTCGAATTGCCGCCAGGATTCTTCGTTGTCATCGCTGCCGATGTAGGAAAAGGCCTTGTTCAGGTCTAATGATTCAATGCTTATCTCTGGGGTCGAGGGCACTCCTTGCGGGTTCCTGGCGAGGTGCCATCGTTCGCTTCGCCGACAAATCTCCGAGTAGTAATCCACCGTGGATGGCCAAGCCAAACCGCCCACGATTCCAATCTTCTTCATGGCGCTTTCGGTTTCATTGATGGTTGCGCGCAGGCCGTAAACATGGCGCTGAGATCCCGGTAGCTCAC
>PLKR01000541.1 GCA_003140655.1 Acidobacteriaceae bacterium
CTCAAAACCTACGAAGTGACCAAGAATCCTTCTTTTCAACCGATTCTTATGTTCTGGCCGGGGAGCTTGATCTTGTCTGGAGGAGCCTATGCTGACCTGGTCATTCCGCCCGTGACCAATGTTTCTCCAGTTATCAGCACGCTGGCCAATGTTCCGAGTGTGTTCGCGGACCGTTGCCCCAGAGGTACGCCGGGAGTCTATGCCGTTTGTTTTGCGGGAGAGTCCGCGGGGAACAACCAACCCAGAGTTCTGGGCACATTGATGCAAAATGGACCGGGGTCGGGCGGGCCAGATCCGAATATGAAAGGCCGGCTCAATTTCCTGAATTCACCTGCGGGAAACCTAGGCCCCTCCCACATCATTACGCTGGTGGATTCCGATCCCGCGAAGACGCTTGCCGATGCGATTCATCGGCCTTCCAATGACGATAAAGACGCCTACATCGGGCTCGACGTACCCGCTGGAGGCGCCAGCCTCTCGCAATCGCAGTTGGCATTCGGAGCGCCAATTTCACTTTCGAACTACATTGGCAACAAAGGCGACGGCACACGCTGGAAGGAGCGGCTCACGGCGAGTGAGAAGACCTTTGCCGTTGCGGTCTCGATCCAGAAGGGCAACACGCTCACGGTAGGGGAGGGATCTCCCCTGAGCAGGATGAAGATCTATTCCACGCCAGGGATCGCAGCGTCAAACGTGGCGGCTCAAAGCTGCAGGGATGTGACGCAGACAGAACCGGGGTTGTCCAAGTCTGATTTGATCACAGGAATTACGCCGCCGAAGCCCTTAGGTAATCTTTCGCTGAATGCCTATGCGAGTGCGGCGGACACCCTTACGCTTCACTTTTGCAATCCGACCACCTCCAGCGTGGGGATTCCCTCCGGCGTGTATTCGTTCCTCAGCGTGCACTGAGCGGAAGACAATCTGCAACTCTACTGTCGCGCGGTTCTGCGCTGATCCCGAAGGTCGAAGGCTTCGCGTAAGATGATTGGCGAAGTCCTGAGGGAGTCAGAGTCCGGATGTGCGGCATTTTCGGAATCATTGGCCATAACGCGCGTGTGCCCGCCGAGGTATTGGAGCGCGCCACTCGATCCCTCGCGCATCGTGGGCCGGACGACAGCGGCACAGTCATTCTGCGTGACGCCGCCCGGGAAGCCGTTGAAATCGGTTTGGGGAATCGACGCCTCGCAATCCTGGACCTGTCTCCTCGAGGCCATCAGCCCATGAACGATCCCGCAACTGGCAACTGGATCGTCTACAACGGAGAGGTCTATAACTTCCGCGAGGCGCGCGCAAAGTTGGAGCAAGCGGGACTGCAATTCGGCAGCAACTCCGACACCGAAGTGATCCTCAAAGCCTACGCGCACTGGGGCGAGCAGTGCCTGCATGAGTTTCGCGGGATGTTTGCATTCGCCATCTGGGATGCGCAGCGGCATCGCGTGTTCGTTGCCCGCGATCCCATGGGAATCAAGCCCCTTTACTTCTACCACTCGGATCAGTACTTCATGTTTTCTTCCGAAGTTCGGACTCTGCTGGGAACCGGTCTTGTGCCGCGCGTTATAGATTGCGCAGGCTTGGTTAACTACCTGGCCTTTGGATCGGTTTACGACCCGAACACACTAGTGGAAGGTGTGAATGCGCTCCCACCCGGCTGCTATCTGACTTGGGAGGACGGGCACGTTAAGCAGGAGCAGTATTGGGACTTGGTCGGGCCCAACCTTGATGAAGGCTGCAATCACGCCGGCGCCGGTGCGGAGAAGCGCAATGAACTTGAAACGCAGGTCGGGGAGATGCTCGATGAGTCAGTGCGCATGCAACTGGTGAGCGATGTGCCAGTGGGAGTGTTTCTTTCCGGCGGCATCGATTCCAGCAGCCTGGTCGGTATCCTGAGTCGAAACGGCGTACGCCCGAGCACGTTTTCGATTGTCTTTCGGGAAGAGGACTACTCCGAGGCTGAGTATTCCCGTGCGGTCGCGCAGCATTTTCGTACCGATCACCACGAGATCACGGTTACAGAGTCAGACTTCTTTGCTGCGATTGACCCAGCCATCCATGCGATGGATTTGCCGACGATAGACGGGATCAATACATACTTCGTCTCGGAACGAACGCGGGCTGCCGGTGTGAAAGTTGTTCTTTCTGGCCTGGGTGGCGATGAAATGTTTGCCGGCTACTCCAGTTTCCGCACGGTGCCGCGGATGGAACGATTTGCCAGTGCGTGGGACCGCATGCCCGGGGCAGTCCGCAGTCCGTTAGCGAATGTCTTTGCGGCACTCGCGCCGTCCAGTGACCAGAATCGCAAATTGACCGCCCTTTACCGCAACGGCGGAGGAATCGTTCATCCTTATTTTCTTTCTCGCATGCTCTTCACGCCGGGACAGCAGAACGAGTTACTGCCTGAGATGAAGACGAACTCGGCGACTTTCCTGCGTGCGGAAAGACCCTTGACCGAGAGTCTGAGCCGCGCCCTGAGCTTGGATCCGGTCAACCGTGTTTCCTATCTGGAGTCACGTTGTTATATGCTCAACACACTGTTACGCGACTCCGATTTCATGAGCATGGCGCACGGACTGGAGGTGCGCGTGCCGTTGATCGACCATCGGCTGGCGCGACGCATCCTCGCTCTGCCCGGATCGTGGAAGCTGGATTCGACGCCGAAGCCTCTGCTGGTTAGCGCACTCGGCGGCCAACTTCCGGAGAAGATCGTCCATCGAGCGAAGCGAGGTTTCACCCTGCCGTTCGAGCACTGGTTGCGGGATGCGTTGCGTCCGGTCGTAGAGGAAAGTTTGCGCAAGATTGGGGATGGTGTCCTGGGGACTCTGATCAGCGAACGCGCGGCCCGCGGCGTCTGGGAAAACTTTCTCCAGGGGCGGACCTCCTGGTCGCGCCCGTGGTCGCTGTACGTACTGCAATGCTGGTGCCAGCAGCACCTTTCGAATTGAGTGCTTGCCGCAATGGAGATTGCCGCAATGGAAAAGATCGAAGAAGTTCGGAAGGTCGCGAGTGCCGTCTCCACCGGCAAACTCCCGGTTAGCGTGATCGTTGCGGTGCGCAACGAGGCGAAAAATCTGCCGCGATGCTTGCAGGCGCTCACAGACGTTGGCGAAGTATATGTGATCGACTCGCAAAGTACAGACGAGACCGTGGAGATCGCACGATCCCACGGAGCCCAGGTCGTGCAGTTTCATTATCAGGGTGGATGGCCCAAGAAACGTCAATGGGCCATGAACACACTGCCGATTGCTCACGACTGGATTCTGCTGCTCGACGCCGACGAAATGCTCACGCCTGAACTCTCCGAAGAAATCCGTTCGGCGATCCAGAATCCGGCGATCGACGGATATTCCATCTTGCTTCGCACTTGGTTCCTGGGCCGGGTTCTGCGCCATGGGGATGTGGGCCTGTGGAAGCTGTCGTTGTTTCGCCGGGGCAAGGGACGGTTTGAATGCCGCCTGAAGGATCAGGATGCTTCGATGGCCGATATGGAAGTGCATGAGCACGTTGTCGTGGAAGGTGCAACGGAAAGGCTGCTCAATCCGCTGATTCATCGCAATGTGGAATCGCTTTCGCGGTATATCCAGAAACATGACGAGTATTCCAACTGGGAGTCCCGCATGCTGCTGCAGCGTGGAGACGATAAAGAACTGCCGCCATCGCTTTGGGGCACGCAGGCTCAGCGCCGGCGCTGGTTGAAGCGCAATGTCTTTACCGTGCCGGGCTCTCCCGTGCTGCTCTTCCTGTATCGTTATGTCTTGCGGCTCGGATTCTTGGATGGCGTACCAGGCTTGATCTACTGCGGGTTTCAGGCGGTTCAGATGTTTCACACCAAAGCCAAGATCTACGAACTGAAGTCGAAAAGAACTGAACTCTAAGAGAACAGAAGGGAACCAGGCCCATCATGTGCGGGATTGCCGGACTCGCCAACTGTGGGGACAGCGAAGTGCTCGGACGCATGACGCACGTTCAGGCGCACCGTGGTCCAGATGACTCCGGTCTGTGGGAGCGAAGATTCCCCGATGGTTCCTATGTTGGCCTGGGCAGCCGCCGGCTTGCCATCCTTGATCTTTCAGCCGATGGGCACATGCCGATGTGCAACGAGGACGGCACGATCTGGATCACGTACAACGGCGAAATCTACAACTTCGCCGAACTTCGCTGTGAGCTGCAAGGGAAAGGTCACCACTTTGCCTCTAACACAGATACGGAAGTCGTGATTCACCTTTACGAACAGGAAGGTGAGGATTGCGTTCATCGGCTCAATGGCATGTTCGCCTTTGCCATATGCGATCTGCGCTCGGGCCGACCTGAGTTGTTTCTGGCGCGCGATCATTTTGGAGTGAAACCCTTCTACTACGCTCACCAAGCGAGAAAGCTGGCATTTGCCTCGGAAGTGAAAGCCCTGCTCCATGTGCCGGAGATCGAGGTTGAGATTGATCTGGAGTCGTTGCATCAGTATCTGACTTTTCTGTGGGTTCCGGAACCCAAAACAATGTTCCGTGGGATTCACAAGCTTCCCGCAGGACATTGCGCGACGTTTCGCGACGGCGAAATGAAGATCCGGCAGTATTGGGACCTGAGCTTTCCGCGGTCCGATATGCGCTACCCGCGATCCGAGGCGGATCTTGCCGACGAGGTTCGCGAGCGCTTTCAGCGTTCGGTCGAAGCGCAGATGGTGAGCGACGTTCCGATCGGCGCATTTCTCAGCGCCGGTTTGGATTCTTCGAGCATCGTGGCCATGATGTGCCAGGCGACCAAGCAGCCGGTCCGCACTTATACGATTACTTTCCCGCGCAAGTATCGCGTCGGCGAAACCACGCTCGATGATCCCAGCGTGCCGGCGCGTCTGGCGCGGCAATTGGGCTGCGAGAACCAGCAGATTGTGGTTGAGCCCGACGTGGCCGAGTTGCTGCCTCGTCTGACGTGGCACATGGATGAGCCCATCGCGGACCCTGCGATCATCACGGCGTATCTGGTCTGCCGCGAGGCGCGCAAACAGGCTACCGTGTTGCTTTCAGGAGTGGGCGGCGACGAATTATTTGCCGGATATCGCAAACATGCCGCGCACCGCTGGGCACGGGCGTATCAAAGAATGCCCAGAGTACTGCGTACGGGGATCGAATCGGGCCTCGCCTCCCTGCCGAGCTTGCGTGGCACAGCTATGAAGGGAAGCGTGCGCTTGGCGAAGAAAATGGCTCGAAGCGCATCGCTCGAACCAGAAGACCGCTTCATTCGCAACTGCACCTATCTGGATGCCGGCCAGAAGAGGAGTTTGTATACGGTCGAGGTTCAGGATCAGCTTCGTGCCTTCGACCCTGCGGTCCGCCACCATTCCAGTTTCGACTCGGTGCACGAGGCCGACTTCCTGAACCAGATGCTTTATCTCGATACCAAGATCTTCATGACGAGTCTGAACCTGAACTACAACGACAAGATGAGTATGGCGTCGTCGGTTGAGGTGCGCGTTCCATTTCTTGACCGTGAACTTGCCGAGTTTGCCGCCTGGAATATTCCACCGCATCTCAAGCTCAAAGGATTTTTCCAGCCGACCACCAAACACATCTTCCGCAACGCCATGCAGGGCGTTCTGCCTGCGCAAGTGCTGCGGCAGCCAAAGGCCGGCTTCTCCGCTCCGGTGGACTACTGGCTGGCGCACGATTTGAAGGAGATGGTGGATGATCTCCTTTCTGACACGAATATCCGAAAGCGCGGCTTGTTTCGCCCCGAAGCCGTGCGCCGTTTCGTGGACGAACACCGGAGTGGAGCGGAAGATTGGTCGATGCAAGTCTGGCAGTTCCTGGCTCTGGAAAACTGGATGCGCATTTTCCTTGATGCAGGAGCGCAGCAGAGGACGGAAGAGTTCAGCGCTACGCGTTTGGCGGCCACCGCGTGAGCTTTTCAAATCCGTGCGAAAACACATTCTTGGGAAAAACTCTGTGATGACTGATTCCGTCGCCGCATCTGGGGATAACAGCAGAGACAATGCCATCACGGATCAAATCGCCAAGGCGCTGACCGAAGCCACGGGTTTGTTGCGCGGACCGCAACGCGTGGTTCCGCTGATCCAGAGACTTGTATCCGACAAACTGCGGGTCACCTTTGAACAGCGGCATCTTTATTCGTATGCGACTACCAAGCGGTCCAGCGGAGACGCGCTGAATTCATTGCTGCGCTGGATTCTGGACGCGCAGCGCCCGGATGGCGGTATTGCAGCCTATTACAGCCTGCTCTCGGGATATTCGGAATCCTATCCTGAGGTCACCGGCTACATCGTTCCGACATTGTACGATTGTGCGCGTACGACTGGCGACGACGATGCCGTAGTTG
>PLKR01000011.1 GCA_003140655.1 Acidobacteriaceae bacterium
TGATCGAGCACGTGTTCGCGGGTGGGCACGGTCGGCGACGCGACGACATAGGGCATGAGATAGACGCCGAAGTATCCTCCACGATCGGCGAGCGCTTTGAGAATCTCGTCGGGCTTGTTGCGGGGATGCGCATAAACGGCGGCGCATCCGGAGTGAGAAATCAGCACCGGTTTCGCGGAGGCAGCGATGGCTTCGGAGGTGGTGCGATAGCCGCTGTGGCTCAAATCGACGGCGACTCCGACGTCGTTCATTTTTTTCACCGCGGCGATTCCAGCATTGCTCAGACCGGCGTTTCCTGGCTCTAGGCAACCGTCGCCAAAGGCCCCGCGCGTGTTATAGGTGATCTGCATGATGCGCACGCCGAGATTGCGAAACATCGTGATGCGCTCGGGATCTTCCTCCAGAAATACCGTGTATTGGAAACCCGGAAGGATGCCGACCTTGTTATCCCTCTTGGCGACGGCAATATCGGAGTGCTTGCGAACCATTGCGAACGTTTCTGGAAATTTTCCCACCAGCACTTCCAGCGAAGCGAGATTGCTGATCGTGCCTTCCAGATTACGCTCTGAGACGGTGCAACTTACGCCTGTAATTCCCGATTGGCGAATCGCAGCCAATAACTCCGGACCGGGAGGTTTGTCCAGATCCAGGACCGGCCCGCAGAGCGTATCTATGACGATCGCATTTTTATAAAGCTCCGCGATATCGGTCGCAGAATGCGCACGCGCGAGCAGACGCGGAGCCATCAGCGCAGCCGCAGAAAGCTCAAGGGCAGCCAAAGTAAACTCCCGTCGATTCAAGCTGTGGCTCCTCTCGGCGATGATAGAAAATCCCGGATGCATTGGACGGCGCTAGAAACCGATGACGGCTTCCGCGACGGTGGGGAACAAGGGCACAAGTTTGTGCACGCTCGTCATCTTCAATGCCTCTTCCACGAATCCCGTGGCGCCGGCGATGCGTAACTGCCCGCCTTCTTTGGCGATTCTGCCGTGACAGACGACCAGGATACCAACGCCCGTGCTGTCGATCATCGTGACGCCTTGGAGATCGACGATAACTTTTCTCGCCTGCTCGCGCAGCACTTCCGCCAGCGCTAACTCCACGTCGCGAGAGTTGTTGCCCATGATGATGCGCCCAGTCATTTCCAGGACGGTGATGTCCGGCGAAATCTGCTTGCGCTGGATGCTTAGAATCACAGAACACCTCGGTGCGCGGCTTGTGCGCCGCCGCATCTTATAGTTTTCACGGCGCAGTGGCGTGCCCGTGGGAATTCTACCCCAGAGCGGCATGCGGTGTAATCGGATTCCAGAATGCGCCGCCGCACCAGCGCTTAGTTTTGCTGCAGGAAGATGGTGACGTTTTCTTGCTTGGCCTCCACCTTCAGCACTCTGCTGTGCGCATCCCAGCTCATGCTTCCGCCGTCGATGGACTTAGGAGTGGCGCCGCCGAGCTTAAAAAGTTCGGTCGAGCCGGCGTCAAATTTTGTATAGGCGATTTTGTCTGGCGCATAAACAATCGATTGAAGCACCGAAGACGTGCGCAACAAATGATTCTGGTCGTTGGGAGCCAGTTCCGGCACTTCGGCCATGGCGCGCAGATAATGCCGAATGTAATCGCCGTAACCGTCGGTGAGCCAGATATCGTCATGCGGAAAACGGTTGGCGCCGTCCCCGTTCACGGCGTATGTCGCCCAATTCAGCCCACGAATGGCCTCTGTTTTTCTCGAGCAGTCCCCGGTCNNCGCCTGCTGTTGCCAATTCTTGTCCCATTCCGGATGCTCGAGGATATAGAACGCCAGGGTGTCGGCATTAATCTCCGTGTTGGAGAAGTCGGCCGTGCCCACGTCCTCAAAAAATGGTCCCCAAACGTTAGTTTTGAGCGGGTACGCCTTGAGCCATTCCACGGTAATTTGCGAGGCCCGCTGATATTTCGCGGGGTCGCCTTGTTTTAGCGCGATCANNCAAAGGGTTTGCCATTTTTAATCTCCCGATGCACCACTCCGGTCGCGGCATTTACGCGAAACGGCCATGGCGAATGCTCCGCGTCGCCCTTCTGGATTTTCGTCGCCAGCGTGTTGGCGATTTTTGTGGCTGCCTGCAAATATCTTGCGTCGTTCGTGATTTTATACAGCACCACCAGCTCGGCGCCAAAGCTTCCCGCCTTGTCGGGCTGCAGAAAACCGCGGCCGGNNTGTAGGGATAAGGAAGATTGGGCCATTGGGCGTCCGGGCTGGAGAGGCCGTGCGCCAGCCAATAGTCCGCCATCAGAATCATATTTTTCTGCACTTCCGCGTCGCCCAGATAACCGTACAGCAGGTTCCATGAGGACAGCGCCATGTTGATCTGGTCGCCGCCCAATCCCCGCGGATCGTCTTCGCCCGCTTTCCAGACCTGATGCTGCAAATAGTACGGGATACCGTTCGGGCATTTACGCATGTCGCGCCAGAAGTTCCACAGCAGCCGGAGGTCGTGATCGTACGCTTCCGCAGGGCCGCTGCCATACCACGGCGCGACATCGCCTTTCTCATCGACGCGCACCGCATGGCAGCCGTAAACGTCCGGCTCTTGCGCCGCCAGNNAAAGCAGGAAGCGAACGGCACGCAGAAGAGCATGGTCATTGCAAACATTCTGCACCGCATGGTTACGACCTCACGTGGTATTGCGAACTATCGATTCGAACCTGCCGAGACTAACACGCGGCTCAAGGTCGTGGGTTGTACAGGGTGAATTACAGAAGTCTGTGGGAACCCTGGAGAACCTCACGCTTGCCGCCCGAGGATTTCTGGTAGAGTGCTGCCCACGCGCTCGCAAGGTGTTTTGCGGGAGCGGATAAGACCCGCGCCGAGCAACCTCGTGCCTGCCCCGTCAGGTAATTTTTGCGTGGGCTGCTGCGTATTACCGTATGGAAACGCAGAGACCAGGCCGGATGACTGCTACGGGAACAACGGAGCCGACCCAGGTGGTAGCCAAGGCTCGGGCGGGGGACGCCGAGGCTTGGGGTCAGCTATACCACGACTATGCGCCGGCCATTTTCCGCTTTTGCCGGCGTGCGCTACCAACGCGCGAGGATGCCGAAGACGCGACCATGGAAGTTTTCATGAAATTGCGAGGTAAATTGACTCAGTACGACGACAGCCGCTCATTTTCCGCGTGGTTGTATAAGATTGCCGCGAATCATTGCTGGGATACCTTGCGGCGGCGCAAGATTCGCCAGGACAAGGAAACCGAAGATTTGGACACCCTCCCGCTGGAGCATCCGGACGCCAGCCAGCTCGAGAAAATGATCGAGCAGCGCACCAGCGAAGAGGTGCGGAAAGCCCTCGCGAGGGTTGGCGCGCGGGCGCGCATGGCCCTGGTGATGCGCTATTACTCGGATATGAGTTACGACGAAATTGCCGACGAGCTGGGCGTGCGTCGCGCCTTTGTGGGCGTGGTGCTGCTTCGCGCGCGGCATGAGCTGCGGCAGGCGCTGGAAGGTAGCGCTACGCTGGTTGCGGGAGGGGCCTCGTGAGCGAGGAAAGTACGACGAAGAGTCAGCAGGGTGGAACGGTGCAGCATCTCGATGAGATGACCTGCCTGCTGTATATTGAACGGCAATTGGACCGCACGCGTGGGCTGGAAGTCTCGGCGCATACGCAGGAGTGTGTGCAGTGCCGCACGTTGCTGCGCGTCTTGGAGCGGGAGTCGCGGCTTTTGACGCGCGCGCTTTTTGAGGAGGATGAGCCGATGCCCGCGCGGCTCCGGCAATTTCAGGAGCGGGCGCGGAAATCCATGCAGTGGGTTTGGGGCATTGTGGTGGGATTAGCGGCCACCGGCGTGTACGCGCTGTATTCGAGCTATGTGGTCCCCTGGCAGCAGCAACTCGAACAAGCAGGTTTTGGCGGAACGAATCTGCTGGGCTTGTTGATCTTTCAAGGCGCATTTTGGAAAGGGTGGCAATCGATGGTCACATTATTGGAGGTGCTGGCGCTGGTGACGCTGGCGGGCTTTGCCATGCTCATCTTCCGCCGCCGCAGCCGTCGCGGTTACGCCCTGGCGTTGCTGCTCGTGTCGCTGTTGAGCGGCAGCGCGCTGGCGGGCACGGCCTCGGCCACGGAATTTCGCAAGGGCCAGGCCACCGAGACGGTGGGCTCAGACGAAGTGATTCACGGGGATTTATATATCACCGGGGATCGTGCGCGCATCGATGGCACGGTGGAAGGCGACGTCTTCGTCTTTGCGGAGGCCGCCGACATCAGTGGACACGTGAAGGGCGACGTGATTGCGTTTGTGCAATCGACGCGCGTCTCGGGGCAGGTGGATGGCAACATCCGTGGATTTACGAACTCTCTAACGATCACTGGTACCGTGAGCAAAAATGTGCTGGCTTTCGTCGGTACGGTAGACCTGGAGGGCGGCGGAAAAGTTCTTGGAAGTTTCACCGCGTTCACGAAGAGTTTGTTGCTAGACGGTACGGTGGGACGAGACGTGCTNNAAAAGTGGGTGGCGCCGTGAATGCCCACGGAAGAACCATGACCGTGGGCCCCAAGGCGGAAATTGGCGGCACCGCAAAATTTGAAGGTGACAAGCCGGCGGAGGTCTCATCGCAAGCCAAACTGGCGTATCCGATGGAGTTCAAGAAGATTGAACATTCCAATAGGTACAAGGCAACATCGTATGTGTGGCAAGTGATTTGGGCGGCGGCTTATATCCTATTTGGACTGGTGGTGTTTTTCCTGATGCCGGAATTTTCGCGGCAATCGGTGGCGAACACGGAACGGTATGGGGCGTCGTTTGGATTGGGTGTGCTGGTGCTGTTTGGTGTGCCCATCGCGGCAATCATTGCTTGCTTTACCGTGGTGGGATTGTTCGTCGGCGTTTCGGCGCTCTTCATCTGGTATATCGCGCTGTATATGGCGCAGGTTGTGGTGGGCGGGCTGGTGGGACAATGGGTGATGGGCCGTACGAACGAGCTGTGGCCATTAATTGGGCGCATGGTAGTGGGCTTGTTGCTGGTGCGGTTGTGCACCGCGGTGCCCGAAGTGGGGTGGTGGATAAAATATTTCGTGGTGATACCTTGGGGACTCGGCGCAATTTCGCTGAGTATTTACCGGCGGTTTGCGCCGGTGATAGCGCCGCCGGGCGGAACGGCGCCGGCCCCCTATGCGCCGCCGCCATTGCCGCCGAATACCACGGTTGGCGGGATTCAGCCCGCGTAGTTCGGGGCACTTTCAAATACATTTCAGATCAAGAAATCGCGCAAGAAATCCCGCGACAAATCAGAGCAACAAATCACCGCAACGTTTTAGAAAAAACGCATGGCCGATCCCAATAATAGGACCGGCCATTTTTGTTGGGCTAAAAACTGGCTACTGGCGATTGGCTACTGGTTTTGGCGGACTTTGGCGGCAACGAACGGAAAAGCGTCAAACTGTCCGAAATAGAGTGCGCGGACGGAATAGGTCAGCCCGCTGGTGATGTTCGTTTGTGTAGTGATGCCGTCGTAG
>PLKR01000151.1:0-3600 GCA_003140655.1 Acidobacteriaceae bacterium
GCCAACTCGACTGCGGTCTCCGTCCCTGCGGTCTTGAGCGGCGTGGTCACCGGTATCCGCGGGCTCACCGATTTCCGCCCGAAGCCGCTGTATGTCCGGCCGGCTCGCGGCGGCAGGATTTCCGACCCCCATCCTGCATACACGACTACCATTGATGGCAACGCGGAATACGTCCTGGCCCCCGGGGACATCGCCACCATCTACGATCTCACCCCGCTCTACGACGCTTCGACGACCCCCATCGACGGCGCAGGGCAGAAGCTCGCCATCATTGGCCAGTCGGATGTTTATTTGGCTGACCTCGTCGATTTCCGCTCCAGCAGCTCCGGCTTCAACCTGCCTTCCTTCACTTGCACAACGGGATCGACCGGTCTGATCACCAGTTGCGATACGACGTACTTCCAATATGTACTCGTGGGCGGGGACGAGCCCGTCTCCGTGGGCGACCTTTTCGAATCCGACCTCGACCTCGAGTGGTCCGGCGCAATTGCCCGCAGTGCGCAAATCATCTTTGTCAATGCCCCCATCAATACCAGTGGGACCAGCGGCGGCGTCAACAACGCCCTCGCCTACGCCATCGAAAACGTGACCGCACCGGTCATCAGCATGAGCTACGGAGCCTGCGAGGCCGAGTCCGAGTTACTGGAAGCCGAGCTTCAGCAGGGCAATACGGAGGGCATTACGATCATGATGTCCGCTGGCGACAGCGGTGCAGCCGAGTGTGATCGCAACCCGCCGAACAACGCTACTAAGCCGCCCTTTAGCCCAGCGGTCGGCGGACTCGCCGTGAACTATCCCGCCAGCAGTCCGGAGGTCACCGCCGTCGGCGGCACGTCCATCCCCTCCGCCGACTTCAGCAGCACCTACTGGAGTGCGAGCAACGGGAGCTATGGCGCCTCGGCGCTCAGTACCCTTGTGGGACAGGAGGTTTCCTGGAACGACGACGCAGCGTTTGCGCAGTACTGTGGGGAGAATGCCGGCAATCTATTCTGCACGCAAGGCGGTAGCCCTAAGGTCAGCGGTTGGGTTCCGATCACATCCGCAGCGACGGCGCAGGAAGACATCTGGATCTCAATGGGTGGTGGCGGGGTTAGTAACTGCTTCAATGAGACCGCTGAGGGCATATGTACGAGCGGATTCCCGCAACCTACGTGGCAAAAATCGCTAACGATTCCTGGCTTGACGAGCCCGCAGAGCACCTACCGCTTCGTGCCAGATGTTTCGCTGCTGGCATCGGCCGATTTTCCAGGCTACATCCTCTGCACGCCACAAGAGGAAGTTGTCTCCGGTAGCACCAGCACCGCCAGCACTTGTGCCAGCGGCATTGCGACGGCAGTCGATACCTATTCCTCCCTCGTTGGCGGCACTTCTGCCTCGTCTCCCGTCTTCGCCGGCATCGTTACCCTGCTCAATCAGTATCTCGGAGGGAGCGGCCTGGGCAACATCAATCCGATGCTTTACACTCTGGCCGCGAGCCCCTCCAACGGCGCGTTCCACTCGGTCGAGAGTGGGGACAATGACGTTTACTGCCACGAAGGTGAGCCCGCCGGCCAGCCCCCCGACGTGATCTGCCCGTCTACAGGAGCGTCCGCAGGCATCATCGGTTTCAACGCTTCTAACGACGACTCGACCGGCGGTACCGGCTACAACCTCGTCACTGGCCTCGGCTCCGTCGATGCCAACAAACTGGCTGTTGCCTGGAAAGCGGCGGCAGCGCCGGACTTCGAGCTCACGGCTGGCACCCTGACTCCCAGCCCTATATCCGCTGGGCAATCAGCATCGGCCACCTTAACCATCTCGCCGGTCAGCGGTTCCACTGGTACCGTCGTGAACTTCACTCCGAGCAGCTGCACGGGTCTGCCCACAGGTGCGACCTGCAGCTTCAATCCTGCGAGCGTCACTTTCGACGGTGTAGATAGTGCAGAGACTACGTTGACGATCTCTACAGTCGCCAACATGGCGGCGTCGGGTCCGCAGCTCATTACCATTACCCCCACCAATTCATCGAACAGCGCACAAGTCAGCCTGACGGTGACCGCGACCACCGAGACCTTCACTTTCACGACAACTGCTGCCACTTTCCCTGTGACTGTGGGCGGAACCGCCTCGGTAGCGGTTACTATCAACAGCACAACTGGCTTCATCGTGGGTAGCGGCGCTGGCGCCACCACCGCCTTGCCCCTCACTTATAGCTGCTCCGGAAGTCCGGCTTTGGCTACGGCGGAGATTTCCTGCCAAATCAATCCCGGCGGCAACAGCCAGCCCACCAACGCGACCGCAGTGACGGTCAGCCTGGGGACCACGGCCCCGACGACGCAACTGCGCCCACCTCTGGGCGGCAACCGCATCTTCTATGCCCTGCTCCTTCCCGGTTTGTTCGGAATTGTTTTTGCGGCGGGATCGCGCACCCGCGGCCTACGCCTGCTGAGCCTGATTGTAATTCTCGGTTTCTCCACGCTGTGGCTGGGCTCTTGCGGTGGCGGCAGCAGCACCACCACCAACCCGGCGAACCCCGGGACGCCAGCCAACACCTACATCGTGACAATCGGCGCCACGACCGGCGGCGCGAACCCGATCGCCAACTCCAATGCACCCTTTACGATCAAACTCGTGGTTTCTGCGCCGTAAACATCTTGAAAGTGCCAGTGGTCAGTAACCCTGGGGTCGGGCAGGGTCTTTTTGACCACGGGTCACCACTGATCACTGGCCACTGACGTGGCGAAGCCGGAGAGTCATGACCTCCTGTGCAAAAGGGCTTCAACTTTGCCCCTTGCGCGCCCGCGCCGCTGCGAGTACCATTAGGTTGTTCTCATTGGCCTCGTTCCCGCGTAGGCCTTCCGCGCCCCAGGCCGTTCCCGGCGGCGCGACGGATTCCGATTAACGGATAGCCGAATACGCAAAAATTTAGAAGGTTTTTTCGCCAGTACGAGTTTGCTTCACCAGAGAGTGGTCGATCACGGTTGCGTTCACGATTGCATCCAGCCCAACCCGCAATCCCGCATGGAGAGTTGGCCATGCCCCCCGACCGCAGGCGCGAGAGTTGCGAGATTTGATAGTGGACGGGTGTGACTGAGTCAGTGGATAGGGCCCCGCAAGAAAAGTGGCTGTGCGCCAACGTTGTGAGAGCCTGCCGCAACCAATGGAACCTGAAGTCTGGGGCACCTGAAATCGTGAATTTTGCATCCCTGCACCGGGTCGAAAACCCGGCCCGGCAGGCTTTGAGAGGACTATGAACGCAGGACCAGGAAGACCCTCCGGTGGCGGAGGCAGAAGTCGACGGCGTCGCGGACGCCGCCCTAACAATCCACGCGGGCCACGCCCCGCCGGCCCCAGCCAGTCGCGCCATAATCAGGATGGCATCTACACCGCGCCCATGGATCACAGCTATCGCGCCGCGCTATCGGGCAACGGCAACGGCCAGGGCGCGCGCCGGGGCCCTCGTCCCGGCTTCGCTGCGCCTTTCGCGCCTGCCGATCCCGAACCGCTGCCCGCATTGCGCGAGGATTCCAACTCGCGCATCTTTGCCTTCGTCGACGATCTGTTCTTCGCGGCCAAGATTCAAGAAACCGCGCGCAAGCTCAATGTCAAGGTCGAGTTCGC
>PLKR01000151.1:3673-10359 GCA_003140655.1 Acidobacteriaceae bacterium
GCTTTCTCCCAGAACCTTCCCCAACTGCTGCGCCGCCACGGAGCGCCAGAAGACGAGAATCCGACGGTACAGTAGGCGTCAACGGCCGCAGTCTGCGGAGCGTCGTGGGGCCACCGCAGGCGCTGCGCGCCCCCGCGAAGCTCAGATCCTCAAAGCTGCATAAAGGGCGATGCCCTACCGGGACTATCGCCGCCAAACCGGGTTTTGAAAACCTGGTTTTGAAAAGATGGTTTTGAAAAGATGGCTCACAGGCCAGCAGGCTTAAGCAGCCTCACTGGGATGTGGCATGCGGTGGTCAGTCTGCTCTGCGTTCCGCAGCGCATGCAAGGCGTACCTCGCGTCGTCAAGATCTTCTCCCTCTTCGATGTTGTCTCCGGCTGCGTGAAACAACTCCCGTGCCCTCAGTGCAAGCGCTTCCTCAGCTTGCGCGATGCGGTCTGGGAGTCTGGTCTTATCAGTCTCAAAGAGAGCGGCCGCGTACGACTTCCTCCACGCTGCGCTTTCCAGAGGTTTAGCGCTGCCCGTATTCATGTTCGACTCCTGGGTTGTCGTGACTAAGAGGAGGAAACTTCAGATGGACTGCCTTAGTTCAGAGGATCTGAAAGAGGAGAATGCGCGATTCGCTCTGTCCACAGCGTATGCCGAATCCTGGTGTTGTCAAGTCGGAAATGCCCTAAACATCAGACTTAACAAGGGATTGTGGGGTAATATCTCTGCAATGAAGAAATTGCCGGTCTTCATCGCCCTGGTGCTCTGTGCCGCGACCATGCTGGGCGCGGCCCAAAAGAAAATTCCTCCCATGCCGGCCGCAGTCTCCGGCAATGCCGTGGCCGTCCTCGAAAACGGCCTGGAGATAGTTTCCCTGATGGGAGTCGGTCCCCGGAAAACCTGGGATGACGTTACCAACCAGGTCTACATCATGAACCTCGGTCACCCGAAGTGGCGCGATGGCCGTACCGTGCCCGGAGTCGCAGGCCGCGTTGGCGCGGCCGCCGTCGGAGCCAAAAGCCTGGTGATCCTTATGGGCGGCTTTGTGGTAGATAATCAGGGCGCCGAACTCACGCTTCCCGACGTAAACGTCTATGAAATGAACGCCCGCCGCTGGTCTCGCGGCAAAGACATACCCGTTTCCGTGGATAGCGCGGTCGCCGGCGTCACCCATAGCCGCTTCGTCTATCTNNTCCTGGAGCCAGGCGACTCCGTTCCCTGGCACACCCGTCTTCGGGCTCTCAGGCGGCGTGGCCGACGAAGCCATCGTGATCGTCGATGGTGCTAAAGCGGGCCCGGCGGGTGGGCCGCGTTACGTAGCCTCCGACGAGTGCTGGTTGGGCAAGATCGATAAGAAAGATCCCAACAAGATTGAATGGAGCAAGCTGCCGGCGCATCCCGGCCCGGCGCGCTTCGCCATCGCTGGCGGCGGCTCCAACCATGAGCACAGGATTTTCTTTTCCGGGGGCACCGCCACTCCTCACGACTACAAAGGCGTCGCCTATGATGACCAGCCCACGGAAGGATCTGCCATCACTTTCGACTTCGACCTGCATCATCGCGAGTGGGAAACCATCAGCGAGGACACCGACGATCCCCGCGCCGATAGCCGCGGCATCGTGTTCACCCCAATCGGCCCCCTGGTCCTGGGAGGAATGGCAAAGAATCTAGCCGTAACCGCGCGCGTAACCCAGTTGCCGCAGAAGTAAACGGCGCCGGATGCTTGGAGATAGAGTGCTTTGCATTTGTCGGACGCCGTCACTTCGCGATACAATTCCTCACGTTGATTTTGGAGTCACTGCACTTTCGTCCGAAGGTTCGCGCCATGGAAATGACAATGTTTAACCCTCGTTAGTTTCGCCCCCCTCTTGAGTCCGCAAGTCGGACGTCTCGTTCTGTCTCTGGGTGATTTTGATCGGCGCATTCGCAAGGTTTTTCCTCGCGAAGAGCGTGGAAAGCTCGCAGGGATCAATGGAAGCCACAGCCTCAACTACAGAAAAGCAGCACACATTATGGGCCTCACTGGTGGAAGCCGTTCGCGGCTCGCATCAGGACTACACCACGGGCAGCCTGAACCGCGCCATCTTGCTGCTGGCCGTGCCCATGGTGCTGGAGATGGTGCTGGAATCGCTGTTCGCGGTGGTCGACGTCTTCTGGGTAGGACGCCTCGGCGCAAACGCCGTCGCGACCGTGGGCCTCACTGAGTCGATGCTGAGCCTGGTGTTCTCGGTCGCCATGGGGTTGAGCTTGTCGACCACCGCCATGGTGGCGCGCCGCATCGGAGAAAAAGACCCCGAAGGCGCAGCAGTCGCGGGCGTGCAAGCGATCGCTCTCGGCCTGATGGTCTCCCTCGCAATCGGCATTCCGTGCGGATTGTTTGCGCCGAACCTGTTGCGCTTGATGGGCGCGTCGCCGGAGATCGTCGCCACCGGCAGCGGCTACACCAGGATTTGCCTCGGCGGGAGTTTTGCCGTGCTCCTGCTCTTTCTCAACAACGCGATCTTTCGCGGCGCTGGAGATGCAGCCATCGCTATGCGCCTGCTCTGGGTATCGAACATCATCAACCTGGTGCTCGATCCCTGCCTGATCTTTGGCTGGGGACCGTTCCCGCGCCTCGGCGTAACCGGCGCCGCTCTGGCAACCCTCACCGGACGCAGCATCGGCGTTCTCTACCAGTTCTATCGCCTCATGCGCGGGACGGAGCGTCTCCGCATTCTCAAGAGCCAGGTTCGCCTGAACTGGCGCGTGCTTCTGCGCCTGGTGCGCGTGTCGCTGACCGGCATTCTGCAGTTCGTCATCGCGCACTCCAGTTGGATCGGTCTGGTGCGTATCGTCAGCATCTTCGGCGCTGCTGCCCTCGCCGGATACACTATCGCGATTCGCATCGTCATCTTCGTAATCCTACCGTCGTGGGGCATGAGCAATGCGGCGGCGACTCTGGTTGGGCAGAACCTGGGCGCAGGGCATCCAGAACGCGCCGAAAAAGCAGTGTGGCGCACGGGACTTTACAATATGATTTTCCTCGGTTCGGTGGGAGTCTTCTTCATATTCCTTGCCGAACCAATCGTCCGCCTGTTCACTCAGGATCCGGTCGTGGTGCCGCTCGGAGCAGCCTGCCTGCGCATCGTCAGCTACGGCAACCTTGGATACGCCTACTTCATGGTGATGATGCAGGCCTTCAATGGCGCGGGCGACACCATCACTCCCACGATCGTGAATTTTTTTGGCTTCTGGCTGTTCGAGATTCCGCTGGCCTACTGGCTGGCTATCCCCATGCACATGCATTCGAATGGAGCCTTCTTTTCCATCGCCATCGCCGAGAGTGCAATGGCCATAGTCAGCGCAATCCTGTTCAAGCAAGGCCGCTGGAAGAAACAGAGAATATGAACGCTTTAGCGTCGTACCGTCCCCGCTTCAGGTTGTCATTATGAGCGAAGCGAGGGATCTCGGTGTCTGCTTGGAGCGCGGACACGGGTAGTGCAGGCAGGAACCAAGATCCGCTTCGCTCAGGATGACAGCGACCTTGGGACGACAGGCGCCAGGCTGTCTATCGCGCCCGCGCCAGCACCAGCGTGATGTCATCCGGCTGCTCGTTGTCGCCGATCCAGTCATCGACCGCCGAAGTGACCGCCTCGCTGATTTGCACCAACGGAGAGTGCCGGTTCGCACTCACCAGGTCAATCAGCCGTTCCTCGCCAAATTCGCCGAANNGTCACGTTCTCGAATAGCCCGACCACCGTCCCACCAGCTTCCAGCCGTCGTACCGCACCATCTCTCCCGATGAGAATCGGCGGCAAGTGTCCACCGTTGCTATAAGTCAGCTTGTGGGATCGTCCGTCGTAGATTCCAAGGAACAGAGTCGCGTACTTTTCGGGCGGAGTGCTCTCATAGAGCTGGTGATTGAGCAGGCCGAGCAACGCTCCAGGAGAAACCTCGATGCCCTCCGGCCATGCCGCCATGATCCGGCCCGCGCCCGCCACCGCCCCCACAGCCACCGGTTCGCGCATCTGCGGCAAGCTCTCCACGCTGTAGGCGCGCACAGCGGAGTGGATAGTCGCCATCAGCAGCGCCGCCGAAATTCCCTTCCCGCTGATATCGCCGACCGCAAGAATCAGCTTGTGGGAACTGGCTGTCAGGAAGTCGTAGTAGTCGCCGCTCACGGTGCGCGCCGGGCGGCAGAAGCCATGCACTTCGAGCGATTCCAGTTCCGAAACCTGCCGCGGAAATAATTGCGCCTGCACTTCTTGAGCGATGGCGAGTTCGCCTTCCAGCCGCTGCTTTTCTTTCTGCTCCAGAATCAGCTTCTCGATGGACTCGGTCATCGAATTGAACGACAGCGAAAGTTGCGCCAGTTGGTCCGCGGATTTGACCGGAATGCGATGACTGAAGTCGCCTCGATCCACATGCTTGGTAGCGTCATATAGCTGCGCCACAGCGCCGGTCACCGTGCGCGTCATGCGAGTGCCGATGATCAGCGCAACCAATTCAATCACGGCAAAGAAGATGAGGATCGCCAACAGGATGTATTCAACCCCTCGTGCGATATCTCCCAGCGCCGCGAACAAGTGGCTGTAGAGCACCGAAGGCCGGGTCCGCACTTTCACCAGGGCGCCCGCCCGCGCCAACTCGCCGGTCTTCCAGTCCACAACCGGAAGCGGGGTGCCGAATGTGATCTCCCGGTCCATCATGCCCGCAGGTGCGGCGAGCGAACCCACCGTGAACGTGGGACGGAAGTCTTGCGGAGCGACTGCGGAGCTGGGACTTGTCTTTTCTTCGCGCCCGCCGCTGCTGGCCACGCCCTTGTCGCGATCCGCGAAAAGGCGGGTCTTAAAACCCGGCCCGTTTGCGGCACTCTGACTCTGATCATTCTGTTTTGAGTCATCGAGCGTAATCCCCGCGGCGTAGAGCGTGATTTCGCCCAGGTTCGCGGCAATGTCGGCGACCAGATCTTTGTCCAGCGGTTCGCCAGTGACAACCGTCAGTTTTTCCGATCCCACCACAAACACCGAGGCTACTCGCAAGTACAACTCGTCTTTGTCGCGAACTATCTCCTTAAATGGCTGGCCTTCGCGGATCGCTTTCGCATAGTCGCCGCCGTCTTTGTTGAAGAAATCAGGAAAAGTCATCACCTGCGGATCCGAACTCCCGCCGCTAAACAGCAGGACTCGCGTCCCGTGCCAGGCACAGACTCTCCGTCTTCCCCAGGCCCGGTCGCGCTTCCGCAGTCCTGCCAACGACTCTGCGGTAGGCGCCTCGCCCTTCTCGATGCGCGCCGCAAGTTCGTTACTTACCGCCGCGTTCACCGCCTGCATGCTCCGCAACTGGGAATTGATCTCAGAGGTCACTACGAAGCTGGCGAACTGCCCGGCGAAAAGGTAGATGGTAATGACAGCCATTGCGACCAACAAAACGGCGGGGATCACGCCAATGAAGACGTACGTCACGATGAGGCGGTTGCGCAGACGCCACAGAAGTTTTCGCTTCAGCCAGCGAAAAGCGAGAATGGAAAACAGCAAAGCTGCGTCGAAAGCGAGAAACTTGACCCATCCCCCAAGGCTGTCGCTGGCCGCGGGCGCAACCAGCTTCAACAGCATTTCCAGGACGAAGAGTCCCACTGCCAAGCCCAGTGAATAGCACGCTCCGCGCGCGATCCATCCTTGCGGCCACATACCGGCCGTCAGCATCCGTTCGCGCAGCTTCCAATAGAACTGCTTCATGGTTTCGATTCGCTGGAACTGCTTAGATCTCCGGATACAGATCGAAGAACGCTTCCAGGCTGGTGCGCAACTGCTTCTCGATCTCTTCCTTACTGCCTTCGAGCACGTGCATGGTAACGCTTGCCTCGCGTCCGTTGGTGAGCTTTACCGGAGCCTGGCCCACTTCGGCAACATCCTCGGAGGGCAGCAGCCGCATGCCGTAAACCAGTGTCAGATTCGCCATGCCTGAATTCTAACCGTCTTCGCCTCCCCCGCAAAACCCTTCGCATTCCCGCCGGTTTAAGCTTTCTCGCCGCAATCAGTTAGAATTCTGGCGTGATCCCAAAACTAATTCTGACCCTGGCAGGCTTCTTGCTAACTCTTCCCGCCGTATCTCAGCAGGCTGGCGAGCCCAATTCCAACCAGCCGCAGGTAAAAGTCAATTTGCTGAACGTTTGCACGCCGTCCGCGGAGGAGCAGAAGGAAATCGCCGCGGCCCTGGCGCGCGTCCCCAAGCAGCCGCTGTTCGCCCCCGACTTCGAAATTTCTCATGGCCTCTCCACGCTGGCCGACGCTCCCAACTTCCTTCAACCCGGACACAGCGCGCAAACGTCGGATGAACCATCGGTCGCCCGCTACGTCCGCATTCGCCGCGAATTCGCCGTGCAAGCCTTGTTTGCCCGAGTGCAATACTCCTTCAGCAACGATGGGCAGAACATGGTCGAGACCCTGGTGCTGCATGTGCGGGATCCGAAAGACTTGATTCAGGTCTCGATGGAAGACAGCGCTTCGGCGATCAGCAGTGCCGAAAACATGGTTGCAGCCAACACTCCCGCAAGCCGCATCCGGCTCGAGCGTTTCGGAAAGTCATCGATCGCTCTGGCCCGTTGCACGGGATCAGAAAACGGGCCCCCACCTGACCAGAGCGCCTACGAACCGCTATTCCGCAGTGCCTCCGAAGTGCTTGCCAACTATCGCACCCTACTCGGAGTCCGGCGCACC
>PLKR01000303.1:0-1103 GCA_003140655.1 Acidobacteriaceae bacterium
ACAGCGCACAGGGCGACGCTGGCGAGAGCCACCGCCACGCCGGCGAAAATCTTGCTGCTCTTCATTCGGAACCTCCTTTTTGATTTCAAAAAGCGGCACCCAGTCTACACCCGTCTCCTCCGTTCGCAACATTGCGAAATGATTTTCATCTGGAGTCAGGGGCGTATCTTCGGCAAGCCGGAAAATTATGCGATTGGCAATTGCTGTCGAAAGTTAGTTTGAATTTCCGTCGGTAGCTGCGGATCGGGTGCCCCGTTTTGCGTGAAACACAAACCCAGGGCACCGTCGCGAGGCGGTTGGGAAGAATACCCAACCTATATCTCATCACTTGCGAACCGCTTGAGTTGATCTGAACTGCTACTTGCCAGGCAGGTAGCTCAACTCGGGATGAAATTGAACGATCTCACTGGTCTCTTTCTCCACTGAATGGTCGATTCGATCAAGGATTGAATCTGCCTCCGCCGGTCCAAAGGCTTCTTTGAGCATTTCGCGGAAGGGCTTCACGTCGGGTTTATCCTCGAAGTCTGCCCACGTGTTACGAGGCAGCGCCAGCACATAGACTCCTGTCGGTCCGCCGTTCGCCAACTCGTACCACTCGTAATTAGGAGACCACTTCGTCTTTTGCGCCGCCTCGTGGACCCGGCCGATGGCGGACCGGAAATCCGAGTCCTTCCCGTAGCGCACGTGAAAGGTGAGGATTTCCGAAAACTTGGCAGGCATCTTGGCACCGGTGGGGTTACTGATCTTCGGCATGGCCTCATAGTAGCGAGTGATGACGGAGTCCACGTAGTTGCCGATAACCTTCTGGAATTCCGCCAGGTCGGTCTCGTCCGGAATGGCCGGCTTGTCTAAATCCGCCCAGTGTTGGCCCCACCGGCCGACAACGTAGGTTCCAGTATTGTCGCCGCTGAGTATCTCGAATACCAGCAATGGTTGAGGGTCGTTTTGTTGCTTATGCCATGCGGCCTTCTCTTTTCGTCCAGCCTGGTACTGCGGCACCATCCCGTTTTTCGGTTTCTGGAACTCCAGAGCGGCGATGGTTCCGGGTTTTTCCTGGGCGGCCAGCGAGCATGCTACGAACAACATGATCCCAAGCGCTGATA
>PLKR01000303.1:1202-4969 GCA_003140655.1 Acidobacteriaceae bacterium
TCCCCCCTGTGCCGGTTTGACCCTCCGCTCCGAAGTCCTTACACTTGAGAGTGTTCTCCGCTCGGCACACCGCCAATCCCGTGGAGGGTTCCCTGAGTCGACGATTGCGAGGTCCGTTGTTAGCGGCCCTGTTGGGGCTGCTGACGCCGTTTTGCGTGGGGCAGGACCCCGTTCCGCCGAGCCAGCCTCCGCCGAGCCAACAAGCTCCACAGAGCCAGTCGCCTTCACCGATTGAGGCGCCTTCAGAGAACGATTCGTCTTCAAAGCCTCAGCCTCCGCCGACCCTGCCAAAGGACCCGGTTCCGGCGAACAAGTCGCCGCTGANNGTGCTTACGGCGTTGAACGCCTGCGGCTACGATCAGGATCTGACCATCTCGGATGCAACCCGGAGCAATGTGCGGGCCGAAGTACAGAGGAATCTGGCGGACTCCGAAGACGCCGAGGCCGCCCGGACCGCGCTGTGCGAATTTGCCCAGAACCATGTGGCGTCGAAGGACGCGAATCGTAACCTGTCGCAATATATCTCGCTGGCCCTGTACATGGACGGCCCGCCGCATTTTAAGCCGCGGGTGAAAGAGGACGATCTGCCTCCGGATGCGGTGTTGATTACGGGCTTCGGAACCCTGCTGGAACATTTTTACGACAAGGCGGGGTTGCACTCAATCTGGGAGCATCACCGCAACGATTACGCGGCCGCGATGAGGCGGTATCACGAGCCGCTGGCCAAGATGGTGTTCGACACCGAGATCTACCTGAAGCAACCCTCGTCGCAATATCTGGGACGGCGGTTCACGATCTATCTGGACTTCATGGGTTCGCCGAAGGAAACGGATGCGCGGAATTACGGCGCGGACTACTACGTGGTCGTCTTTCCTGCTCCGAACACGTCGTCGGGAGAGGCGGCGAAGTCGGCGCTGAAGATGGACCAGATCCGGCACACGTTTCTGCACTACGAGATGGATCCGCTGGCCGACAAGCACTACAGCTCCATCAAGCGGCTGGAACCGCTGCTGCAATCGGTGAAGCGCGCCCCGCTGGAAGATAGCTTCAAGACCGACATCTCGCTGCTGGTGACCGAATGCCTGGTGCGGGCCATCGAGATCCGCACCACGGGCAGCAAGGTAGAAGAGGCCATGCGCACCCAGGCGGTGGATGACGCGGTGAAGCAAGGCTACATTCTGACACGGACCTTTTACGACGAGGTGGTCGCGTTTGAAAAAGATCCGGTGGGCATTCGGGGAGTTTACGGCGACTTTCTCGAAAATATAAACCTACAGAAGGAAGAGAAGGCGGCGGCGGAAACTCAGTTTGCGAGCGTGGCGTCGCCAGAACTGGTGCGGTTGTCGCGTCCGGAGGAGCGGCGGATGCTGGTGACGGCGGAGAGACGGCTGGCCGCAGGCGATCCCAAAGGCGCGCAAGAACTGGCGCAGCAGGCGTTGGACAAGAAGATTGGGGACCAGGGCCGGGCGCTGTTCATTTTGGCGGAAGTGGCCGTTGCCAACAAGAACCGGGACGGCGCGCAGGACAGCTTTCGGAAGGCGATTGAAGCTTCGAAAGATCCCACGGTGCTGGGATGGTCGCATGTGTATCTGGGCAGGATTCTGGATATGAAAGAGGATCGCGAGGCGGCGTTGCAGGAGTACCGGGCCGCGCTGGACACAGGCGGAAAACTGCCGGAGGTTAAGGCGGCGGCAGAGCGAGGGCTGGAGCAGGCTTATGAGCCTCCGGCAAAACCGCAGTAGCGGGATGGACCTCGCGGTTACAATGCGTATCGAGGAATTTGTAATTGGGCAATCGGGTAATTTGGTAATTGATCGGAAATACTCGGCGTCTTTAAATTACTGAATTGCAAGATTTCCCAATTACCACATCTTAAGGAGAAAGCATGAAGCGAGCGGCGATGATGATCGCGGTGTTGGGAATATGGACGTGGGGATTCACGCAGAACGCTTTTGCACAGAGCAATGACAAGCCCGCGCAGAACCCGCCGGCCGGGCAAACAGCGGGACAGGCGGCAGCGCCGGCAGGCAAGCGTCCGCCGCAGGCCAAGACGCAACCGGAGTTTGATGCGTATAAGGCGGCTGCAGGGTCGACCGATGCCGCGGCGCAGGAGAAAGCGGCGGACGACTTCGCGGCAAAATTTCCCGACAGCGAGCTGCGGCCGCTGCTCTACAAGGCGGTGATGCACTCCTATCAACAGGCCAACAATGCAGACAAAATGATGGCCATGTCGCAGAAAGTGCTGACCTTCGATGCGGACGATCCGGAAGCGTTGCTGGGCGTAGCGCAAGTGCTGGCCGAGCGCACGCGCGACACTGACCTGGATAAGGATCAGCGGATCGCGGAAGCCAGAAAAGGGGCGCAGCGCGCCCTGGTCACGGTGGATACGGATGTTCCGAGTTCAGGTTATCCTCCCGAGCAACTGAACGCGTTCAAGAGCTTCTTGCGTTCGGAGGCATATGCGATTCTGGGAACGCTTGACTTTAATGCAAAGGCCTACGCGGATGCGGAAGGAAATTTGAGGAAGTCGATTGACGCGTTTCCACAGCAGGTCGATCCGATCGCGGTCTTCCGGCTTTCGGTGGCGCTGGATATGCAGAATAAATATCCGGAGGCGCTGAAGTACGCCAACCAGGCAGTCGATTTGACGAAGGAAGGCACGAATGCCGGGGACGCCGCGCGCAAGGAGAAGGATCGCCTGACGCAATTGACCGGCAACGGCGCGCCACCTGCTAAGTAGTTCCATCATGAAAGAACGGGAAATCACCGCGCTGGAAACGGCGTTGAGCTACCACTTCCACCGCCGGGCGGTGATTGAGCAGGCCGTTACTCACAGCTCGCAGGCGCGGGAGCAGGAGGCGCAGCAGGCGGGGGAGAGCAAGTACAAGGTTCACGACAACGAGCAGTTGGAGTTTCTGGGCGACGCGATTCTGGCGCTAGTGACCAGCGAAGAATTGTTTCAGCGCTTTCCGCAGTTTCGCGAGGGCGAGCTTTCGAAACTGCGGGCGCATGTGGTGAGCGAGCGGCATCTAATCCGGGTGGCGCAACAGCTGGAACTGGGACACTATCTCCGCCTGGGACGGGGCGAAGAAAAAAGCGGCGGCCGCAGCAAGACGGCGTTGCTGGTGGACGCGCTGGAAGCCATCCTGGCGGCGATCTACCTGGATGGCGGAATGGAACCGGCCCGCGAATTCATCGTGCGGGAGATACTGGCGCCCGAACTGGAGCGGATGGAGCGCGAAGGCGGCACGCTGCCGATGACTGATTTCAAATCGGCTCTGCAGGAAACTTTGCAAGGACTGGGAATGGCACAGCCGTCGTATGTGCTGGTCGAGGAAGCAGGGCCGGAACACAGGAAGACGTTTACGGTGGAAGTCCGTCTGAACGCGAAGAACGGTGAAGGCCGGGCGGAGTTTGTGGGACGGGCGCAGGGTTCCACCAAGAAGACAGCGGAGCAGGAAGCGGCGCGGCAGTTGCTCGCTTATCTGGCTTCGCGGCCGCAATCGGCGGGAGCCAGGCTGTCGCGGGGATCGCGGTCCGCGGAGAAATTAGGATAAGTAGCGTGAACGGATAGTGGAGTGAATGAATTCTCCAGAAGAGCATTTACCTGACGAACATTTCCCACACGGTCATTTTTCGGGCGATCGAAAAACTCCGTGGACGGTTGGAACGGGCGTAAGCAGCTCGTTGCAGTCGCTGCTGGGAACCGTCGTGATCGCGGTCTTTGTGATCACATTCGTCGTGCAGGCGTTTCAGATTCCTTCTCC
>PLKR01000602.1 GCA_003140655.1 Acidobacteriaceae bacterium
GGGGTTGTGCATCGCACGCCACTCCCACGACACCTCCAATTTGATTTACGTCATTGCGGGGGAGCATTGGTCGGGATTCAGCCGCGGTGGCGACACGTGCGCGCCGCGCACGGTACGTTACCTCCCCGCCGGGGAACCTCACGAAAATTACTTTCCGGTCGGCTGCAGGTGCCTTCACATCGAGCTGCGTCAGCCAATTTTGGAACTTGCCGCCGAACATGGCCAAATGATTTGCTTACCCGGCGAGCTCGCGTGGCCTTCTGCCACTGCTCTCGGCGCCCGACTTCACCGCGAATTCCGGCAGAAAGATGACCTTTCTAGGCTGGACATCGAAGCAGTCATCTTGCAGCTCTTGCTCGCCGACGGGCAGGACTCGACGCAGCGCCGGGGCTTCGTTCCGTCCTGGTTGGCGCGCATCCGAGAACTGCTGCAGGAACAGGAACACCCGCGTCTCACCCTCGCGGAACTCTCCCGTTGTGCCGGACGGCATCCCGTCCAGATCAGCCGCCAGTTCCATCGCCATTTCGGTTGCACCATCAGCGAATATCTGCGGCGCGTCCGCATCGCTCGCGCGCAATTGATGTTGTCCTGCCGCGACCTGGAGGTTGCAGAGATCGCACTGGCTTGCGGCTTTTCAGATCAAAGCCATTTCACAACCGCCTTCCGCAGGCTTACCGGTATGCCACCTCATCGGTACCGCTTACAGGTTTGCGGCAAGCCCCCCGTGCGCGACGCCTCGTCGAATTCGTCATCCAAGACGCCGTGCTAGCATTTCTGCAGCTCCGACTTCGCCACCGCGGACTGTCATTCTGAGGGCATCCGACAGGATGCGCGAAGAATCTCAACAATGAGGCAACAACGTTCGCCAAAAGCGCGTCGCGAAGACCCAGTTGCTTGCCATCTGCGTGAAATGTTGATGGAATTGTAAATGACAACCAATGTAGAAGTAGAACCCCTGAACAGTTCGCTGCACCAACTGTCCCAGGTGCTGCCGTTCTCGATGCCGGATTCGTCTCTCTCCTCCATCTCAGACTTCTCGTTGTCTTTCCTCTGCGCTACCCTTCAGGGAAATGTTTCCTGCTTGGAATCCTGCCCAGCCTGAGATTACAGACCTGTTGGTTCAGTACGACCCCGGCACGCTGCAGCGTCTGCCGGTGCGCAAACAGCAGCTCCTCGACGTTTTTGCGCGATTCGGCAATCACAGAGCGTCACGAGCGGTCACGGCTCTGCCCGAAAATGCCGGCGTTCTTGACGATCGCGAAATCGATGCCTTGCTCCTCACCGTCCACTGGGAGATGCAGCGTCTTGCCGAGGAGTTCTATCACGGCCATCGTGTCTGGGAACTTCTTCGACCTGTCGTTACTTCGATTCGGCAAGCTGGCGTTCGCGAAACTCTGCGCATCGTTGACCTAGGGTGCGGCATCGGCTACACCACGCGCTGGCTCGCCGCGAAGATTTCGCTCACGGATCACAACATCGAAGTGGTGGGGATGGATTTCAACTCGACCCTGATCGCTGAAGCCAACCGCCTCGCATCGGCCGAGGGTTTGCCGTGCCGCTTTCTGCATGGAGATGCCCTTTCCGGGGAACACTCCAGTCACATACTTGTCTCGACCGGGGTGATTCATCATTTTCGGGGCGACGCCCTCCTTGACTTCCTGCGCCGGCACGAACGGCGAGAAACGCAAGCGTTCCTTCATTTCGATTTTCAGCCGTGGTTTCTTGCTCCGCTTGGTTCTTTGTTCTTTCATCAGCTCCGCATGCGCACGGCGATTGCCCGTCACGACGGGGTCCTTTCCGCCGCGCGCGCTCACCATGCCCGCACTCTTACCGAAGCCGCTCGCGCTTCGGTGCCTGGTTTCGCCACGGGAATCTATGGCTCAAGAATCTGGGGCACACCCTTGCCGCGTGTTTTCCACACTCTTATCGGTCTGCGTCCCGATCTTGTCCCGGGACTGCGCAGGGAACTTGGACGCCATGTTGCTCGGCTGGGGGAACTCCGGTGACTCTCCTGGTTCTGTNNCCGGTGTCCGCTCATTCGCAAACGTGGCTACTATGTGCGCGCGCTCGTCCGCGGTGTTGTCGCTGCCCAGATTGTCAGTGTGCTCGCGCTTGCCGCTTTGGTGCTCACCGGCGCTCTTTCCCCGCACCGCGATGCGCTTCGCGCCGACCTGGAATCCGCGGCAGGGCGCATGCTCCGGATCTTCCTTCCGTACGCCGCTCTGGTGCTGCTGAATCTCGCTCTCCGCTTGCTCCCTTCGACCGACATTCGCAGCGCAACAAGCGTTTTCATGCTCGGGCCGCTCACCGCCATCCGGCCCCTCGTAATGATCGTCGGCGTACTCTATGGACTCTCCAAAAGCCGCTTGCTCGAAACCCGACTCCTCGGTCTTTTCATTCTCGCGTTGATGCTCTCCTTTGAATTCTCGTTGAATCGTCGAGCGGCTCGCGCACAAGCCGTTCAGATTCGCACGTTGGTATAAGAGTTCGCTCGAATAGACAGCGCCCCACCCAACGCGAAGCGCCGCGTCGGAATCACACGCATGCGAAATCCGCAGTTCTCGATTTTCTTCAGGTGCGGTTGCCGAAGTTCTGCTGCGCCGGCCCGCTGCCTTTCGATCACAGCGAAGTCAGAACCGCGCAATCATG
>PLKR01000616.1:0-2675 GCA_003140655.1 Acidobacteriaceae bacterium
ACACGATACCCATCCGCAGCCTCCACTAACAGGCACGACGCCAGTCGTTTTCCCTTCAGCGTCTCCCCAAACCCAACGCCCCCTCTTTCCAACACGGCCTTAAGGGCGACGCCCTCAAACATTGCAGACGCCCCTGAAGCAGCGCTAGTGACCTTGATGTGCGGCAAGGCTTCTATATCTGCTCGTGTTAACTGAGTCTGCTTGCCAGTCTCAGTTTGAACAGTTAGCTGCTGGGAGCGAACCAATCCGGCCTGCAGGATCAGAGTGAAGAGCAGGGCGGGAAAGAATAAGCGATTTCTCATGTCAAACACGCAGAATCATCACTTCCGTGGCTTTTATAAGGGCGGCGGCAGTCTGTCCTGGCTTTAACTGCATTTCCCGTGCTGAGCGCGCAGTTATGATCGACGTGATTTGCTGGTCGCCAATCGAAATCCTGACTTCTGCCATCAGACCGCTGATCCGAACCGCATCAATTCGTCCCACTAGCTGATTACGTCCGCTGACGCGGCGCACCACCTGCTCGCGTTCTTTCTCCGTTCTGCCTCGCGTCCTGAAAAGCAGCCTGTCAAGTTCACTTTGCGGGATGCGGTGATGGCCCCCGGCAGTCTGGACGCTGCGAATCTTCTTCTTGTAGATCCACTGCTTGATGGTTGGGAAGCTGACCCCGAGTTGCAGAGCCGCGTCGCGAAGCTTCAGCAACTCCTGATTCTTCTGCACTGATTTGTCGTTTCTCCACATCGGAACGAAATCCTACAGTCAGCGCAGGGCGCGGTCAATACTTCGAATTGCCGCGACAAGAAGTCCGAAATGCCCGCCGCGGAAACGATCAGAACGTGAAACGACCACCGACTGTCGGAGCAAAGTTGCTGTTGTGGAGATAGGGGACGCCGGGGCCGTGAGGAATGGCGATGGCCAGGCCGCCGCCCACGAAGGAGTACGCAATTCCGATAAAACCGTCGAAACGCTTGGTGAAGTGATGATCCGTATAGAGCGACCCCTCGTTGAGGGTGCCCGCGCAGGAGGCGCGAAAACCGGCTGCGGGCGAGCAGGTCTGCGGAACACGGAAGTCGTTCTGCCGCTGCTGATACCAGGAGAAAGTGATGTCGGTTTTGCTGTCGTAAGCGTATTTCACGCCCGTCCACCAGATCTGCACGATCTTTTCAGAGTCAAGATTGTTGTCTTCGACCCCGCTCATGATGTAACCGCCCTGGTCCGACGCGCCAACGCCCAACGGGTCTGCCGGGTTATTCTGCCAGATGTATTCGTAGCCGGCAAAAAACTTGAACGGATCGCGCACATACTTGGCAGCGAACATAANNTAGACGGTGTTGTCTGTCGAGATCAGATTAGGGCCGAGGCCGTCGCCGCCGTTGATAGGGGTTGTATCGACGCTGTCAGTGAGCGACTGTGTAAACCCCAGATGCGGCGTCGCCGGACTCTGCGGCCCGAGCAAGGGGTTCAATACGCTGATCGCCTGGTTGTAATGTTGGAAGACGACGTCGGCGGAGAACTTACCTCTGTCTGGGCCTATGGTTCCGCCGAGGTCGAATCCGTAGGCGTTGTTGTGTGCCGATTGCGGCGTGCAGGAGGTCGCGGTCCAGGTGGCCCCCGTGGCTGCCGCGGGGTCGTAGCAGCCGCCAGAACCGTCGGCGAATTTATACATCGCGCCGAAATGGACCGGACCGTAGGTGAGGCGATACTTCACGGCGTCGTCCCAGCGGCTGTTCTCGGTGTCGCCGCCGCCAGCCATTGTACCGTTATACCCGATGTAGGAAAAGGCATAGGCGCCGCTCGCCGGGTCGTAAAGGAGCATCGCATCGGTGCCGAGGGAGCGCTGACGACCGAAGGTCAGCGCGCCGAAATGCGTGGACGATATACCGCCATAGATTTCGTCATTGAAAGGTTGGCCCGCGCGCGCGCCGTCGATGGCGAACGTATAGCTGCTCCTGGGAAGGCCGCTGTTGGCGGTCTGGGTGGCCGACGCGTTGGCGAGCAGGCCGGACTGCGGATTGATGCCGGTGGAAGCGTTGAACACAACGGACCAGCCAGGCAGAAACTCTTCCTTGCCCCTGATGCCCAGACCCGTCTGCTGCAGGTTGTTCGGTGCAACGAGGAATCGATGTTCATAGCCGTTCCGGTTCACCAGAGATTCGCCTTCATAGTTAGAGCCGTTTTCCGGCAGGCCGTGGCTGACCCAGCCGAAGCCGACGTCATACGCTCCGTACAGCGTGATGCCGTGCCAGGTCAGCGCGCAATCGGTGGTGGCGAACTCATGGCCGCTCGCGCAGGCGTCGGGGGTGCTCCGCTGCATCTTAATGTCGACCGCGGCGTCCTGGCCAACCGCCAAGCTGATTCCCGTGCGCGTTTCATCGGCGAATCCTTGTTTTGCCGCTCGAATCTCGAAGCTCCCCGGTCGCAGGCCGGACGCCTGATAGTGCCCCCCGCCGTCGGTTGTAATCGTGCGCGTTGCACCTGTGTCGACGTTCTTGATTGTCACCGCAACCTCGCGAAGGGCTGCGCCGGTTTGATCCGTCACGGTGCCGGAAATAGCCGCCGACACCTGCGCCCTGGCTGTCGGAAGGTGTCCTGCCAAGAGCAAAACCGCCAGGCTACAAACAACTAGAAGCTTATGAACTCGTACTTTGCCGATCCGCAAATGCATAAGGACGTTCCCC
>PLKR01000616.1:2685-6144 GCA_003140655.1 Acidobacteriaceae bacterium
AGCGACAACCCATATAATATGAATTAGCCGTCTATGTCAATTCGACTCTATACGATTTTCAGGCTGGCCGCGCTCCTGGCGCCGGAGCGGGTGTTGAGGGCGAGCTATGAAACGGGGCGTCGAAGCTGCGATCGGGATGCAAGGAGTTAAGGCCAGTGGTCATGGGCAGGATCGACCCCGACGGCGGTGTTGTGCGGNNCAATTCGTGCAACCGGCGCCGTAACTGCAGCAATCTAAGCAAAGCATATGGCTGTGGTTACCGGCGTTACGCCACCGTTGCTTGTGCCGGGTGAGTCTTATATGGTACAAGCAGTGAGACTCGCGAATTGCTCCTGAGATGTTGTTACCGGAACATTCCGACATGCGACCGCGGCACAATTGGCGTACCGTCGTGGTCCTGGTTGCCATATGTTCGCTAACTGTCAGCTTAGCGACGCGCTATTGCTCGCCGGTCGGTTCTTCGGTTTATTCGACAAGAGCCGTCGCAAAACCCTCATCGACGGATGTGCAACGGCAGCGACTGGCTAAAAATGCCGAGAACTGGATCGCTCCAGTTCTCTGCTCCGCCGTGCTGCAGACCACTACCCCGTATCCGCGCATCGACCCCGCAGCGCCTCTAATTCCCAACGTGCTTTTCGCCGACGCTCTCTACAATCGCCCCCCTCCAATCGTTTGAATCCCTTGCCTGGCTGCGTCCGCAGGTAATACTGCGTGCCCATTGTTGGCTATTAGTTGACCGCGCTTCTCGGCCGGTTCTAGTATCTCGACATCGCCGAAACAGGTTCGCGCTTAACAGTACGGCTCGATTCAAAAGTCTACGAGCCCGCAACCTACTGTCCGGCTATGGCCGGGGCCTGTGGGAAAAGAGGACTTCTGCGTTAGCTCAGTTCGAGAAAGGAAACGCACATGGCCGTTGGGTCTCTGCTGACCGAAGAAGATCTCGACGCTCTTCGCCAGTTTGACACTTGCATGATCTCGAACGCGATTGAGACGTTCGACGCAAGACTCCGGAACACAGGATTTGCCGACGCCAGCATTCGCTGCATGTTCAAAGACGCTCCTCCCATGGTGGGATATGCAGCGACGGCTCGTCTCAGAAGCGGGGAACCACCAATGGTTGGGGGCACCTTCCGAGACCGCGCCGATTTCTGGAACAGCATTCTCGAAATTCCCGCGCCACGCATTTTGGTGTTGGAAGACATGGACGAACCGCCCGGCCGGGGCGCCTTCGTGGGTGATATGCACGCTGCAATCCTGAAAGCTCTGGGTTGCATCGGCTATTTGACCAACGGTGCCGTTCGCGAACTGCCGGCACTGCGCACAATGGGGATTCAACTATTCGCCGGAAGTGTTGCTGTTTCCCACGCGTACGCACACATTTTCGATGTCGGGGCGAAGGTCAAGGTAGGCGGGATGGAAGTTCGTCCCGGAGAACTGTTGCATGGCGATCGCCATGGAGTACTGACGGTTCCTGCACAGATTGCAGCCAGGATTCCGGGCGCAGCGGCCGAATTGCAGCGAGCGGAGCGGAAGGTTATCGACTTTTGCCGGTCAAGCGCCTTCTCGGTCGCGAAGCTGGGCGAGATTATGAAAGTGGCACGTTAGCGATGAGCACGGGGACCACTAGGTTCGCGCTCATTGGAGCTTGCTGGCTGCGAATGCCAGAGAAAGCTGGCAAATAAAACTCGATGAATGAACGTTGCAATCAATCCAGCAGAATGCGGACACGAGCAAGCAGATTAGAAGGGCTGGTTTCCTATTCGCTAGCCAGTCTCGCAGTCATGCTGGCGGTTGAAATGGTCGCTTGCTCCGGCGGCGATAAACACGTTCAGGGAGGCGGAACAGTTACGGTAGGCGTGACGAAGGTCGCGCGAAAGTCGCTGGGCCGGCAAATCACGCTGTCATCCGAATTGGTCCCTTTCCAGGAAATTGACGTTTATGCTAAAGAGTCGGGCTACGTGAAGAAGCTGTATGTCGACTATGGAACGCGCGTCAAAGCTGGGCAAGTGATGGCCATTCTGGAGATTCCGGAGCTAGAGGAGCTGTTACAGGAGGATCAGGCCGAGATCAAGAACGCGACGAATCAGGTGAGCCGCGCGGAGAACGAACTGAAGCGTTATGACGCGCAATATCAAGCTCTGCACCTCCAGTACACGCGTTTGAAGGGTGTTTCCGAAACTCAGCCTGGCATCGTGGCACAGCAGGAAGTCGACGATGCCCAAGGCAAGGACTCGGCAGCAGCTTCTCAAGTTGACGCCGGCAAGGCCTCTCTGGAAGCCACACAGAGCCAGCTCTCTGTAGCCCGAGCGAAACTGGCTCATGATCAAGCGCTGTTCGACTACGCCANNTCGAGCACGCAGGCGATGCCAATTGTCCGGCTGTCTCAGGATGACTTGTTCCGTTTGGTCATTCCGGTCCCGGAATCGTATGTCCGCTATATCCATGTTGGCGACCATGTGGATGTTCATGTGCCCTCTCTGAACCGGATTTTTCCCGGCAAAGTGGCGCGCTTCTCGGTGGATGTGCGGGAAGACACTCGCACCATGCACACGGAAGTGGATGTTGCCAATCCGCAGCGGGTCTTGTTGCCGGGTCTCTATGCCGACGCAGAAATTGCGCTCGATCAAGAAGAAAATGTTCCGACTGTGCCGGTCCAGGCGCTGAATCACGAGGGCGACAAGACGACCGTTTTTGTCGTGAACCAGGACGCGGAAATCGAAGACCGAGCCGTACAAGTCGGATTGCAGACGGCCAGCGATGCCGAAATCACCTCCGGATTGAACGAAGGAGAGCAGGTCGTAGTAAGCGATCGCAGCGGTTTGAAGGCTGGAGAAAAGGTTCGCCCCCAGGCAGTGGCCGTGATGCGGTACCAGGAGCGGAGCGCACAGTAAAGCAGGAACCGCTGCAGATCGTGGATGCCTGACCAGGCTACGAATGCAACCGGATAAACTCTATGCCAGGATTTTCAATTCGTAATCCGTACTTCATTATAGTGATCTGCCTTGTATTGCTGGTCATCGGTGTGACCAGTCTGACGCGGATGCCGGTCGATTTATTTCCAACTATTAACCTGCCCGAGGTTGTGGTGGCCACGTTTTACTCCGGAATGCCACCGGAGGATATTGAAACCGATATTACGGATCCGCTGGAGCGTTTCTTCACGCTGGCTTCCGGCGTGGACCACATGGAATCGCGATCACTGTTAGGCGTTAGCATCATCCGCGTGTACTTCCAGCCGGGAACCAGTGCGGACGCTGACGTAACCGAGCTGTCAAACTTAGCTCTCGCCGATCTGAAGCGTTTGCCACCGGGAACTCTGCCTCCCGTGGTTCTCAAGTTCGATGCGTCCAGCCTGCCCGTGGCGCTGGTTACCGTGAAAGGGGAGGGGCTCAACGAAACTCAGCTTCACGATTACGCACAGTTTCAGATTCGCAACCAGATCGCCACTGTGCCCGGCGC
>PLKR01000616.1:6207-8654 GCA_003140655.1 Acidobacteriaceae bacterium
CAACTGGGCCAGGTCCCACTCAAAGTCAAAGGAAACTCCTGGGTGACAGTGAATGACGTCGGAAAAGCCGAGGACTCTCATCAAATTCAATCCAACGTGGTGAGAATTGACGGCCAGAAATCCGCCTACATTCCCATCATGAAGCAGGGCGGCGATACCAACACCATCGCGGTGGTGGATGGTGTCCGCCAGCTCATCAAGCATCTGTACGACATCCCGAAGCAGATGACCACCAGCATTGTCTTTGACCAGTCGGTGTATGTGAAGGAGGCAATCCGTACCGTACTGCACGAGGGCGCTCTGGGGTTGATTCTTACCAGCTTGATGATCCTCATGTTTCTGGGCAGCTTCCGCGCCACGTCGGCTGTACTCCTCTCCATTCCTTTGTCAGCACTGGCCGCGTTTGTGGTGCTGGCGCTGATGGGTGGAACCGTGAACACGATGATCCTGGGTGGAATGGCGCTGGCTTTCTCGCGCGTGATCGACAATTCAGTCATTTCACTCGAGAACATTTACCGTCATCTGGAAATGGGCGCTGTCCCAATGGTCGCCGCCGAGGTCGGCGGGTCGGAAGTAGCCCTGGCCGTGTTAGCGGCAACCCTGGTGGATGTAGTCGATTTTTTCCCCGTCGTTTTCCTCTATGGCGTCGCCAAGTTTCTCTTTTCGGCGTTGGCGCTGGCCTTCTGTTTGTCACTGCTGGCTTCGTTTGTGGTGGCGATGACGGTGATTCCCTTGTTCTGTTCGCGTTTCCTGAAGGCTGTGGCTCACGTCCCGAAACCTCAGAAGGGAGATGAGTACGAGGTTGAACCCACGTCGGCAGCCGGCCAATCCTGGATGGAGCGGTTCAACGCCCGCTTCAACCGGATGTTCAACAAGATCCTCGACTACTACGAGCACTGGGTCAGACGAGCGCTGCAGCGTCCTGGACTCACTGTTGCGCTGCTGAGTGGCGTGTTCCTGGCAAGCTTAGCGATTTATCCGCTGCTCGGGTTGGCGTTTTTTCCAAAGACGGATGCTGGCCAGTTCACGATCAACCTCAAGGTGCCAACCGGCACCCGCATTGAGATGACGGATCAATACGTTGCGAAGGTGGAAGACCTGATCCGGCACACGGTCGGACCGAAGGATCTCAAGCGAATTGTGTCTAACATCGGTGTAGTCCCGGACTTCTCCTCGCTCTACACCACCAATTCCGGCCCCTACACCGCAACCGTCCAAGTGGCGCTAAACGAACCACACCAGCTCAGCAGTTTTGAGTATATGGACCGCGTACAGAAGGCAATGGCAAGCCAGTTTCCGGATATCCGGACGTTCTTTGCGAGCGGCTCTATGGTGGATGCCATTCTAAATATGGGGATGCCGGCGCCGATTGACGTGCAGGTGAGCAGCCCCGATCTAGACCAAATTTATGGCATCGCGCAGAACTTGGCCGCTCGCTTTCGCGAGATGCACGGCGTCGGCCAAGTCTATATTCCGCAAGACATGAACTACCCTGCTCTGCGGCTCGATGTAGACCGCGTACACGCCGGTGAGTTGGGCCTGACACAAAAAGATGTGGTGGATAACGTCATCACTGCGCTCAATTCCAACTACATGATCGCCCCCAATTATTGGGTCGATCGCAAGACCGGGAACGACTACTACCTCACCGTGCAGTTCTTCGAACATGGCGACGCCGCCATTCACAACATGGTCGATCTTGGGCAGATTCCCCTGCGAGACCCTTCCAACGGAGCGGAAATGAGCTGTGGCCCCGCCGGCCCACCGCGGCCCGGAACCACTCGTTCTTCGTGGGCCTGCGGGGGACAGGGCAGGCCGATTACCGTCCTCAAGAATGTTGTGAGCGTGAAACAAATCCTGACGCCGACAGAAGTGGACCACTACCAGATTCAACGTGCGGTCGATATCTACGTTACTCCCAACGGAGAAGATCTGGGGCGCATCACCAGCGCCGTTCGCAACATTCTCGCCAAAACAAACATTCCCGGTAACGTCCGCGTGAATTTGCGCGGAATGGTGCAGGGCATGGAAGCCTCATTCAAGAGCTTTGCGCTGGGCTTTCTGATTTCGTTTGTCTTGCTCTTTCTGATTCTGACGGCCCAGTTCAAATCGTTCATCGATCCCTTCTTGATCATGCTGGCCATACCGATGGGATTTGTCGGCGTGTTCATCATCCTGCCGCTCACCCATAGCACGTTGAACGTAATGTCCCTGATGGGAGTACTGATGCTCGTAGGTATCGCGGACTCAAACAGCATTCTGATCGTTGATTTTGCTCACAACCTGGAGCGACAGGGGATGTCGCCAACTGACGCCGTCATTACCGCGTGCCGTGTGCGCCTGCGACCGATCTTGATGACCTCCCTGGCCACGATTATTGGCATGATTCCCATGGCGCTGAAATTGGGGACTGGAGCCGAACAGTACACGCCTATGGCCCGGGCCAT
>PLKR01000616.1:8706-11898 GCA_003140655.1 Acidobacteriaceae bacterium
TTCGGGAGCATCATCAACGTTGCCTTCAGCTCCTATGCCGGAACAGGAGGCCACGCCAGCCAGTTCAAGCGGACCGACGGCAGGCCTGCAAAGCGCTGCCCCGCAAAACAATCCTGGAACACCAATGTCGTTGTCTCTGAAGGACGCCCAAGCGCTCGCCTTAAAGAATAATCCTCAAATCTCGGTTGCCCGACTGACCGCACTTGCCGCACAGCAGGTGACCCGAGAAGTCCGGTCGAATCTATGGCCAACCGCGACGGCGGATCTCACCGCGGTGGATTCCGACCCCGGTACGCGGATCACGGCAGGCGGGCTCAGTAATTCCGCTATCTATCAGCGTGCTGCTGCCGGCGCGACGGTGAATCAGCTCCTCACTGACTTCGGACGCACGACCAACTTGATTTCGAGCGCCAATCTGGCAGCTAAAGCCGAAAACCAAAATGCAGTGGCCACCAAAGAACAAATCCTCCTGGCCGTGGATCAGGCTTTTTACAACGCCCTGCAAACGCAAGCAGTCCTGACCGTGGCTCGGCAGACGGTGGCTGATCGAAAAACGGTTACCGACCAAGTGGGCGCTCTGTATAAGAACAAGCTGAAGTCGGAACTCGATTTCAGCTTTGCGAATGTTAACCTGGCGCAAGCCAAACTGCTGCTTCTGGACGCGCAAAACAACGAGAATGCTGCGCTGGCGTCGCTTTCCGCGGTGCTTGGGTTTTCAAACCTGCAGAACTTCCAGCTCGCGCAGGATACAACTGCGATCCTCGCTCCACAAGGCAATGTGGATGATCTGATTTCCACGGCTTTTGCTGTGCGACCGGAAATCCTGTCGCTTGAATTCCAATCTGAGTCCGCGAAGAAATTCCAAACCGCCGAACGGGATCTGCTGCTCCCGGATATTCGCGCCCTTGGCGCCGCGGGAGACACGCCCGTGCGGAATCCTATCGTATCGAGCTCATATTGGGCCGTGGGCGTGAACGTTGAAATCCCGATCTTCAACGGATTTCTTTTTACCGCCAGGGCGCGCGAGGCGGCGCTCAGGGCGCAAGCCACGCTGGAGCGCTTACGTGATCTTCGCGACCGGATCGCACGCGACGTGCGTACGAGCTGGCTCAACGCAACTACTGCTTACGATCGGCTGGCTGTCACGCAGCAATTGTTGGAGCAAGCTAATCTCGCGCTGAATCTAGCGCAGGCACGATACAAGTTGGGACTGGGTTCGATTGTCGAATTAAGTCAGGCGCAGCTTCAGCAGACGCAGGCTCAAATCAGCGACGCGCAGGCAGGGTATGACTACAGGCTTGCCCTGGCAGTGCTGCAGTACCAGACGACGGGCATTTAGGAAAAACGGATATGGATTGTCTATGCGAACAACAGGACGCGGAGAGGTGATTGCCGGTTTTGTAGGTATGTACGGTTTCGACATGCTCCCCTTTTTCTTATATCTCGTCGCTGGCGCAGTCACAGGATTCCATGTTTATAGCTTGCTTGCATTGACAGTGCTAGGTGCTCCTTCGCATCCTCTGGAATTTGTTTCCCTGCTGGGCTCATTGGGCCTGGTTGTTGCCGCTTACTTGAGCCTTTTTAAACCGCATGCGGCTGCGAGGCTTGCGCTGCTGGCTTCGCTGGCCATTTGGTTGTTTTATGGTCCAGCGATTGCGCGGGCGGTAGAGACCAGGCTGCACAAGCAGAGGTCGGAGCTTTTTCTTAATCGGACGATTGCCAGTCCCCATCTTCCGGTGTCCACTGGATCACCAACACTAAGAATGATTAAGGCTCGGGGTGGAGAGGCTCTATCGACCACGGATTGTCATGTATCAAGAAATACTGCTTCTGAACTCGGATGATAATGCCCTACGTCGCAACCGTTGTGTTACTACTGGCCACTGCCTACTCCGCAGTCGTGAGCTTCCGGCAGAAGCCGGACGGCAGTGCGCCGACTTGGGTTTTCCCGAACGCCACAAGACGATCTTCGCAAATAACTGTTGGCATCTGCACAGTCGCTCTGTTCGCCGGTCTGGCAGTGTGGCTCACGGTTGGCGCCCGGAATTCCACTCGTCGTTCGTCGCACTTTCTCATTCCTGAAGGCTACGTTGGTTGGGTACGAATCGAGTTTCAAGCTAGCGGCGCACCGGCTGTGCCCGTCGAGAACGGAGAGTCTGTCTTTGAGGTTCCTCCGTCTGGCCTGTTGAAGACATCTTCAACCGAGCAATATGGCTGGGCCAAGGATCGCTACTACTACTACTCCAAAGGGCGGGTCCAAATGTTGCCTGATGCCGGTCAGGGTGGCGGGATCCTCATCTGGGGGAAGATCAACGGTGAGGAGTCTAGTTCCCAGGGCAAGAGAACATATCAGGAGTTTTTTGTGGGAACCGCGCAGCAATTCAGGGAACAAATGAACGGAAGGTTGACCGTTGGTTCCAGTGTACCCGGAACGTTGTCGAAGTGAGAAAGTTGAGTCGCGCACTTCAGCAACCCCGCGCGACGAGAGATTGTGCAGGCCGCGGAGGAACGAGTAGGAAGCGAAGTGTTGCCTCGGTGCGGCTCGGCCAAGGGCGAGCACCTAATTACTTCAGCCGGGCGGGTGGGCTACGCCTTGGCGCTACTGAAGAACGAGGTCTTCTTCTCAGGTGTGAGCCTCGCGCAGATCTTTGGGGGCGGCATGCAGATCGCGACTTCGCAATTCCATCCTGCAACCATAGGCTTGTGCTCACGGCGCGGATGCTCTTCTGGCACGCCCGTATTTGGGCAGGGATCCGGAATTCTCTCGAAACCGCAATGAAATGCACATCCGCCTTCCGGTCCTAGTTTATCCAATCCCCGTAAGAGATTGANNGCCATGAAAATCTCGCAAAAGGGGCTCTACGCGCTGCAGGCCATGATGATGCTCGCCCGGCATCACCACCAGGGCGCCATCAAGATCCGCGAAATCGCCTACGAAGAGGATCTTCCAGAAAAATTCCTGGAACTGATTCTCCTCGAACTGAAGAACGCACGCATGGTTGAGAGCGTGCGAGGGGCTAAGGGCGGCTACCAGTTGCGCCGCGATCCCTCCGACATTCCTTTGAGCGAGATCATGCGCTTAATCGACGGACCGGTGGCGCCCTTTGCCGACGCCGAACAACTGCGCGTGCTGATCGACCGCGATCTGCCGCACCGCGCGCTCTACCAGGTATTTCTCGACGTGCGCGATGC
>PLKR01000305.1:0-1463 GCA_003140655.1 Acidobacteriaceae bacterium
CCTGGGTTCCCGTGCTGGTCTTTGTTTCCATCGCCACCATGACGGGCGCGAACTTCGCCGCGCTCACCCAGACCAATACCAAGCGCCTGCTCGCCTACTCTTCCATCGCGCACGTGGGCTACATGCTGCTCGGCCTGATCGCCGGCACGCTCACCGAACTCAGCCCCGACGGCATCAAAGGCATCCTGATCTACCTGCTGGTCTATACGTTCATGAATCTCGGCGCTTTCGGCGTGATCACCTCGCTGCGCCACCGCAACGTAATCGGCGACGAACTCGACGACCTCAACGGACTGTACTCGCGTGCTCCGGTCGAAGCTGTCCTCATGCTCATCTTCCTGCTCTCGCTCGCCGGGATTCCGCCTCTGGCCGGCTTCTGGGGCAAGTACTTCATCTTCCTCAGCCTGATCGAAACCGGACATTACGCGCTGGCGTCGCTGGCCGTGCTGTATTCCGTGTTCGGCCTGTATTACTACTTGAAGATGGCCAACGCCATGTTCATGGGCCAGCCCGAAGAGCGAGGAGTGCTGCCCGTAAGTTGGACCATGCGCGCCGCGCTCGCCGTGACCGCATTCGCCACACTCTTCATCGGAATCATGCCCGACCGCTTCATCCAGGCGGTGAACTGGTCGCTGGGCATAGCCCAAACTCCCGCGATGGCAAAGCTGATCCGCTAGAAATGCTCATGTGGCGAAGCCCGGACGACCCGACCGTTGCCGATTGCAGATTAGCGTAGAATCCACTCTGCCAGCCTGATGCGAAATGACCCCCGCCGATCCAGATCCCGACCGCAAGAACTCCGGCCAGAAAGAGAACTTCTGGGTCCAGGCAGCCCGCTACAGCCAGTTGGCGTTCGTCTTCCCGGCCGCGCTCGTCGTGGGATGGCTGGTGGGCGCAGCACTCGACCGCTGGCTGCACACCACATGGCTCTACCTGGCTGGGATCCTCTTGGGCATCGCCGCCGGCTTCATCGAACTGATCCGCACCGCTATGCGCGACACAAAGTGAATCGCGACTCCGAAATTGCCGTCGCCGTCGGAACCGCGCATCGCTTACCATGGTTCGCGAATAATGTTTGCTGAATAATGTTTGCCGGCCGGTAGCAGTCGATGCCCGACCCACCACAAACCGCACCCAACCCGGCACAAGCCGCTGCAGCGGAGCACTTCTACTCCGGCGCCCTGCACCGCATCCAGCGCTTCATGTCCGTGCTCGCTCCGTTACTGGTTGCGGCCGCATGGTGGAAGTTCGGCCTGCGTCCCGCCGTCGGCTTCGCCTTCGGCTGNNGATCGCGCCACGGGCGCGGCCACATCGCAATCCGGACAGGGAATCGTCTTTCGTTTCCTGCTGCGTTATGTTTTGATGGCTGTGGGCGCCTATGTTATATTGACTGTCTCACCCGCGAGCCTGAATGGGCTTCTTGCGGGCTTATTTTTGCCCGTAGCCGCCATCGGCTGCGAAGC
>PLKR01000305.1:1536-3308 GCA_003140655.1 Acidobacteriaceae bacterium
TTCCTGCTGGTTCTGTTCCTTCTGGTCCGTTCGCGCCTTTCGGTGGACCGGCCCGGCTCGCTGCAGCACGTCTTCGAAGGCGTCGAGGGATTCATCCAGAGCCAGAGCGACGAGATCATCGGCCATCACAGCGAGGGTTACACGGCGTTCCTGGCCACGCTCTGCTTCTTCATTTTGTTTTGCAACCTGATCGGCGTGATTCCCAGCTTCGAGTCGCCGACCGCCGTTCCCATCGTTCCCTTAGGCTGCGCGATTTGCGCCTTCGTCTACTACCATACTCAGGGATTCAAGCACGCCGGAATAGGCTACCTGAAGCAATTTGCTGGTCCCGTGCCTGCCCTGTCGCCACTGATGATTCCCATCGAGCTCATCAGCCACCTGGCTCGCGTGCTCTCGCTGACCATCCGCCTTACCGCCAATATGCTGGCTGGCGATCTGGTCACGTTGGTTTTCTTTTCGCTCATCCCCATCGGCATTCCCATTCTGTTCCTGGGACTTCACATCGGCGTGTCGCTGCTGCAGACGTACATTTTCGTCCTGCTGACCACCGTCTATCTGCAGGGCGCGGTTTCGGAAGAGCACTAACAAGCAGTGGCCNNCACTGATCACTGGCCACTGATTTTCAGCCGTTCAGCGTGAGGGCGTCTGTACGGGATGACGTCAACCACCCACTGGCGGTATTTCATACAAGGAGAAACACATGAGTAAACTGAGCAAATTGTTTATGGTACTCTCCGTCCTCTCATTCGCCGTCCCGGCCTTCGCGCAGGGCGGGGCTGAGACCGAGGGCAAATGGATCGCCATCGCCGCCGGATTCTCTATGGCCTTTGCTTCCGGCATCTGCGCTCTGGCGCAGGGCAAAGCGACCGCCGCCGCCGCTGAGAGTCTGGCCCGCAATCCGGCCGCTCGCCCCGGCATTCAACTGGCTCTGATTCTGGGCTTGGCCCTGATCGAGTCGCTTGCGCTTTATACCTTGGTCATCATCTTCGTCAAGGTGAAGTAAGGCCCTTGATCGAAAGATCTGGGAAGCAAAAAGCCTCTGCTCGCAGGCAGAGGCTTTTTTGGGTTTGTCTGGACTAAGCTACTGGGTCTTCCGCTCCCCGCGCCACTTCTGCTCTTTGTTCTGCGGAGCGTGGTTCATCGCTTCCACCAGCAGTCGGCGCAGGCGATAGCGGCTTTCCAGGTCGGTATTGACGATTTCGAATCCCACTTCATTGATCCGCGCCCGGCGCAGCAGCACATGCGCCTTTATCTTCGACCGCATGCCCAGCGAAATCTCCAACTCGGCCTCGCTGCCGATGCGCAGATTGTCTTCCTTTGTGCCCATGCCCCCGCCCAGGCTCAGCTCCCGGATCAGAATCTTTGACTTTCCCCACGAACTCCCAATCCAGGCGCTGATCGTGCGCGACAGCACCATCCTCTCGTAGCGCCGTTGCCGCACCCACGGGCATGCCGGCGCCGTATCCAGAGGCGCAATCGCAAGTTCCGCCGGCTCGATGCCGCTGTCGGAAAGAATCTGAGCGCTGTAGCGCGGGTCGGTCTTGGAGAGCGACTGCGCCGCCGCAATCCGCAATTCCCGGTGATGAACCCAGCCAAATGTTTTCTTCGCCTCCACAATCTCGCGGAGTAGCGGTAACGCCTCCGTATCTCGCAGCCTTCCCAGGGACTCGACGGCCTTCAATTGCACAAACGGCGAGCGCGAAGCCGATTCGCCCGGCCGAGCCATGGCCAGCACCGGCGGCACTGCCGAGAGATCGCCGCTCATCCCGATT
>PLKR01000305.1:3328-5850 GCA_003140655.1 Acidobacteriaceae bacterium
TGCCCGGTGCGCAGAATCTCCCGCAGTTGCGCCAGAGCCGGACTTCCCATCTCTTTGACCAGTTCCACCATCCGTTCGCACTCATCCCGCCGCATGCAGCGGAAGAAGCGGTCGGCCAGATGTTCAGCCCCTGGCTGAGAGGTTCGCCGCAACACCACCAGCAAATCCGCGGGCACCGGATCGCTGCGCAACGCTTCCTCAATGAACTCTGGAATCCGGTTCTCCACACCCACCCGCGGGCGCAAGTCGTTCACCAGTACCGGACGTTGCTGCAGCAGCAATTCCATCCCGCCGCATACTGCATTCACTGCCTGGTAATTCTTGGCCTCGCTGGCCTCCTGGCTCAGACGCACGAATGCCGCGCTCAGCAGGCTTTGCAGCTCAGGATCTTTCTCCACGCATAACTGCTCACTTACCGTGTGGATGGCCCTGCCCATCGCTTCTCCACCCAGCCGTGCATAAAGATCGGCAAGCTGACTCAACCCAATCGCTGTTTTGCGCCGTGCTTCCGCTTCTTTCGTGGCCACGCAACCGGAGTAGTTATTCAGAATATCTGCGGATGCTTGCTTGTCATCCCGGTCGAGAAGCAATTCGACGAACTGCCGCAGGTTTCGCGCCGGCACGCATGGAGCTTCATTGGACATCAGTACCGTCTTCTTTCCCGACTCCGGCACTTCCGCCCAGAACATCCGGTCCAAAATGTCGGCGTGCGACTCCACCAGCATGCCGGCCTTGTTCATCTTTTCTTCTTGCAACTTCAGAATCTGGCGCAGCGAATCCATCTGCCGGCTCATGTGCTCCATCATCTGATGGACGGCATTCACCTTCACTTCGCCTTTCGAATAGCGCTCCAGCGCGAACCGGATGGCCATGTGCTCGGCCGCTTTCATCAGCAGTGGTGTGTCTTGTTCCTCCGTCGTGGCCTTGGCCGCCAGGCTGCCGAGCAACTGCTGCAGGTTCAGCCGCGTATTCGGATCGGTTTCGGTCAACTCTTTCTGGAGAACCTCCGGGCCGGCATTCGGATCACCCTGCACCTGCCCGAACCGCGTCAGCAGCCGGATGGCCTGAACCACCTCGGCCTCTTGCAGCGGTACCACTCCACCTTCCCAGGCCGGCGCTGTCCCCGTCCCATCGCCGGTTCCGGGTCCTGGGCCCGCGGCCCAATGACCGGGACCGGTCGGAACGCTTCCGAACGGAACTCCCGCGCCGCCCTGGCCTCCGCCACCTGCGTTCGCGCCCTCCGCGGCTGCGATCAATTGCAGCAGCTTCTGCGGATCGTTCAACCATTGCTTGAATTCCGGCCCCAGGGTTTGCGCCGCGATCTGCGCCGCCACGCTGATGTCGCCGGTCAGCGGGTCAGCCGCTACAAATTTCACTTCATTGATCTTGATCGTGCTCTGTTTGCTTTCGCTGTTGAGCGCTTCTTTGATCTGCTTGGCCACATCCTGTGCTTTGGACCCAGCCACCGTGAAAGCGCGCACCAGGCGGGCGAAGTCTTCGAGAGTCACGTCTTTCGAGAAGTGCAGGCTGGCCAGGCCGGCCGTGCTCAAGAGCTGCCCAAAGCTGCGTTCGGTCTGTCCCGCTTCCAGAGGAACTCCATCCAGCAGCAGCTTGTTGTCGGAAACCCCTAGCAAGAACCCGCCCTCTCCAGCCGTGGGCAGGCCGTGCTGCAATTCGTTCCAGGCGGTCTCGAACTGCGCCTCCGTGCGCTTGTGATCGGGCCCGTACATGCGCGCGTACTTGATCAGAATGTTCAGGCTGTGTACGAAGGCGCGTGCCGAGGCCGCCCGGTTTGCGTGAAATGTCGTCGCGTCGTTGATAAGACTCTCCTCAACCCGCAGCTCTGGCTATAGGCAATAAAAGATTAAATCCAACAGGTAAGANNCTGCACTGAGCAGGCGAAGCGCGCCGAAGGCGGCGTCGTCGACGGAACCACTCTCCCGCGCGTCTGCTTCCAGCACTGGCATTCCCGGCCGCCTCCGTAGAGAATAGAAAAGGCAACAGAAACCGCGGCGATCTCAGCCTTCTCGGAACCCCAGTGCCTTCCTCAACTGTTCGCACAACGCGTACCGCGAAAACCACCGGCCTGCGCTATTGGATGTTGCGGGTCTTGGAGGAGTGCGATCGCGTTTCCGCCAATTTCGGTCCCGATCCGGTCCATGACCTGCGTGTCTCCTTGCGCCGTTGCCGCTCCCTGGCCGACGGACTGATGGCCCTCGATCCCGATCCCGACTGGAAGGCTATGAAGAAGGCCGGAAANNCGATAAGTTGCATCCCGCAGAAGCAAGTGTGGAACAGGATCGTGTGGAGCGGACACCCCTTCGACAAGGTCAGGGCAAGCTCTTGCCCGCTTTGCGTCCATCCCAAGCGAACCATGAGTCCACCTCAAACTCAGCCGGCGAGCAGGCCAGCCTGGGCGATCCCGCAGCCCAAGCTCTGGTCGAAATCCTGATCGCACGCGAGCGCGAACAAAAACTCGAAGCTCAAGCTGCTCTCGAAGAGTTCGACCGCAAGCAGTGGCG
>PLKR01000188.1 GCA_003140655.1 Acidobacteriaceae bacterium
AGCTAGAATTGCGTTTCGAAGCGGCAGCGGCTTGACTGGAGAGGCTTGCGCCGTCACCGGAGTTTTCCCGGACTCTGTATCGCGCCGCAGTCGCCTGAGATCGGCGCGCAGCTCGGCAGCCGATTGATAGCGCACCCCGGGATCTTTTTCCAACGACTTGTCAATGATCGCTTCCAGTTTGGTGGGGAGTTCCGGATTCAGACGGACCGGCGGTGTAGGTGCACGGTTGAGAATCGACTCTGAAAGCACGCCGGAGGTCTCTCCCCGAAAGGGGAGTACGCCGGTCACCATCTCGTAGAGCACGACTCCAAAAGAAAACAGATCTGTACGGGCATCGAGTTCTTTGCCCCGGACCTGCTCTGGCGACATGTAGGCTACCGTCCCAAGCGCGGTTCCGGGACTGGTTAGTTGCTGTTCCGCAGTTGCCGCTAGGAGCGCCGCAGACCCAGAGGTCTGTGCAAGTGTGTGCTTGGCCAGGCCGAAGTCGAGAATCTTGGCTTGTCCGCGAGTAGTGACGAAAATATTTGCCGGTTTGATGTCGCGGTGCACAATGCCCTTCGAGTGGGCCGCGTCGAGCGCATCGGCGATCTGTATCCCCCAATCGACAACTGAATCGATTTCCAGGGGCTTGCCTGCGATCTTGTGCTTGAAGGTTTCGCCTTCGAGCCGCTCCATGGCGATAAACCAAACTCCGTCGGCCTGGTCGATGTCATAAATGGTGCAGATATTCGGGTGATTGAGCGCCGAAGCCGCCCTTGCTTCACGCCGAAAGCGTTCCAGAGCCTGCGGATCCTTCGCCAGTTCCGGGGGCAGGAACTTAAGCGCGACGTTCCGTCCCAGCTTGAGATCTTCGGCCTCATAGACCACACCCATTCCCCCGCCACCCAGCATTTGCAGAATGCGATAGTGCGAGATGGTCTGGCCGATCATGAGTAGCGCGCAGCGCTGGAATGTCATGTTAGGGTGGGCGAGAGGGGAAGTCAAAGCCTTGTTGGATTCCTCTCGCCAGCGGCTTCCGGCGGGAAATGAAAATAAGGACAGCCCGGAGCCCCCGAAGCTGTCCTTGAACCCTCCCGGTTAGAAGGGCAACGTGATGACCCTAAGTTACCTGCGCGATGTTGCGAAATGATGGCAGAATCGTGAATATCTGATTAAATTCGTTTGCGGCGGCGCTGCTATAGTAGTCGCGCAGTCTTGGTTTGTTGACATTCATCTTGTGGGAGCCTCGATGCCATCCAAGACCTCCAGAAAAGTCGAGCAGTCGCGCCGTCTGCAGCAACGCGCCGAAAGCATGATTCCTGGCGGAGTGAACTCGCCGGTGCGCGCCTTTGGTTCCGTTGGCGGCGACCCGCCGTTTATCGTGCGCGGGAAAGGCTCGCACATCTGGGATGCCGACGAGAACGAGTTCATCGACTACGTGGGATCGTGGGGACCGCTGATTCTCGGCCATGCTGCGCCGGACGTGCTCGATGCCATCGTAGGCGCCGCTTGCAATGGCACCAGCTTTGGGGCTTCCACGCCCGCTGAGGCCGATCTCGCGGAGTTGGTGCTGGCGGCGTTTCCGCCCATGCAGAAAGTTCGCTTCGTCAATTCCGGAACCGAGGCCACGATGTCGGCCATCCGCCTGGCGCGGGCTTACACCAAGCGCAAATACATTGTGAAGTTCGAAGGCTGCTACCACGGGCATTCCGATTCGCTCCTGGTTAAGGCGGGGTCAGGTATGGCGACGCTGGGCATCCCAGGATCGGCGGGCGTTCCCGAGGAGTTCACGCAATTCACTTTGGCGTTGCCCTTCAACAACATCACTCCGGTGGAGTATGCCTTCCAGAAGTTCAAGCATCAGATTGCCTGCGTGATCGTGGAGCCNNTGATTACGGAGCGCGAGAAAGCGGTGCTGATTTTTGACGAGGTGATGACCGGATTTCGCGTCGCTTACGGCGGAGCGCAGGAGCTCTACAACATTAAGCCTGACCTGACGGCTATGGGCAAGATCATCGGCGGAGGCTTGCCGATCGGCGCTTATGGCGGCTCCAGCGAAATCATGAATCTGGTGGCGCCGCTCGGTCCGATGTATCAGGCCGGGACGCTTTCGGGCAATCCGCTGGCGATGGCGGCGGGATGCGCGATGCTAAAGCATCTGCGCGATCACAAGCAGGAGATTTATCCGCGGCTCGAGAAGTTGAGTCGAGAACTGGTCGAGGGAGTGGCCGCAGCCGCCAAAGATGCCGGCGTGCCGCTGTGCTACAACCGCGTCGGGTCGATGTTCACCTGGTTCTTCACGCCGGGGCCGGTGACGGATTGGGATTCTGCCTCGAAATCGAATACCGAAGCATTCGGCAAATTCTTTCGCAGCATGCTCGACAGTGGGGTATATCTGCCGCCGTCGCAGTACGAAGCAGCGTTTCTGGGTTCGACTCACACAGAGAAAGATGTTCAGCAGACGATTGCGGCGGCGAAGCGGGCGTTTGCGAAATCATAGCTCTCATTTGTGGGAAGGCAACACGGTCCAGATTTCAGGATCCTCGGTTCCCAGCACCCACGAACAAAAGTGCCTACGAAAAGGAAAAGAACGGAACGCTTCATCGGTAACTCCTCGCGCTGGCACTTGAATTCGCTCACCCGGGCCGCAAAGTTGCGCTTGGAAACTTGCTCGAAGCGGACCTTCAGCGGCAGCTTCCCTTTCCATCACCCGCCTATCATCCGCGGAATGGTGACAAATTCATAGCCCTCGGACTTGTACCGCACAATCAGCCGATCTGTAGCCATTACCGTTTGGGAGCGGTCGGCCCCCATTTCCTTATGCCCTCCATCATGCAGCAGTATCACGTCGCCGCCGCGAATCTGCTTTGCGACCTTGCGCTCGATAACGTCGGCTGGCGGTGCCTTCCAGTCGTAGCCGGTTACGTTCCACATGACTGGTTNNCTGATTTCAGACTCGCTTTTGAAGGTCAGCAGCGGATGCGTGAAGGTGTGGTTGCCGACAGCGTGGCCGGCTTGAACAATCTCGCGGGCGATTTCCTGATGTTGCTGCACGTGGCGTCCGATCAGAAAAAAAGTCGCCTGTACGTCTTGCCTCGCGAGGACTTCCAGCAATCGCAGCGTGTGAGGGTCATTGGGACCGTCGTCGTAGGTAAGGGCAATCTGGCGCGAGCTGCGCGGCAGTCCCGTGAAGGTTCGTCCATACCATTGCCCGGTCGGAGCTATCGACTGGTAACCCGCGGCAACAGCGGCCGCCGTGGAGATGGCGGTTAAGGCGAGGCCGAGCATGTGGGGATTGTAAATGCAAGTCAGAAGTCAGAACTCAAAATGCAGAAGTAAAACCGGATTCGCTGCACTCCAGGTCCTAACTTCTGCATTCTGAGTTCTGACTTTTGTCTTCCCTTACTGTTAACTCTTCCCTCAATTGCCACTCGGCTCGATCCGAGCTATCCTGCAAATTCCGAAACATTGCGAGCCCATGGCTAATCTTTTCGAGCTGCCCCGTTACATTGCTGTCGAGGGTCCGATCCGAGTGGGCAAGAGCACGCTGGCCCGCATTCTGGCCGAGCGCCTGAATGCGCAGCGCGTGATGGAACCTGAGTCGAAT
>PLKR01000549.1 GCA_003140655.1 Acidobacteriaceae bacterium
ATGTTGGGATGATTGAGAGCCGAGGCGGCACGCGCCTCGCGACGAAAGCGTTCCAAGGCTTGCGGGTCTTGCGAGAGGCGATCGGGCAGGAATTTGAGGGCTACGAAGCGGCCAAGCTCGGTGTCTTCGGCTTTATAGACCACGCCCATACCGCCCCCACCAATCTTTTCGACGATGCGGTAGTGCGAGATGGTCTGGCCGATCATTTTGGGTCGATCTGTTCCGGTCGATTCCGTTCTGGTCGATCGCGGTGAAGATGCCTTGTTTTCGGGCGGATTCATCTTATATCAGTCGGCCGAAGCAAGAACAAGGGCAACAGCAAAGTCAAAGGCAGTGGGCAGGAGTGCCCGCTCCACGGGGGCGCCGGGTCGGCGGGATGCGACTTCGATTCGTGGGAAGAGTTAGAATTACGAGGAGCGTGGGGTCCGGGCCATCTTGATGGCGGCGGATTCCGAGAAGAGGAGATTTATGGCAGCGCAGCCCAATCCAAAGCCCGAGGAACGACGCCGGCCCGATCCTAATGAAAAGTTGGTTAAGGTCTTCGACAGTGAAGAGGAATCGGAGGCCATGGTGGTGAAGGGATTGCTCGATTCCGCGGGTATTGAAAACGATCTGGCATCGGCCAGCCTCTTGCAGGATGCGTTCCCGGGTCTGGGCGGAATGATCATCCTGGTGCGGGAAGAGGATGCGGAGAAGGCGCACAAGCTGATCGCCGAATCCCGGCGAGAGCCTTCCGCCAGTGATTTGGACGAAGTGGACGACGAGACCAAAGGTTAACTGGTCTGGTAAATGTTGGATGCGAAATGCGGCCACCGGGGCTGAAAGCCCGGAGCGATTCTGGAGCTTTACGCAGCGCTGAAGCGCCGCTCTTCCACGGCGCTCCACGCGTTCATGGTTGATACAGGCGTCCCCGGTACTACGTGTATCTGCGGTACTTCATGTACCCACGGTCCTTCGTTCGTTTGTGAATTGTTTCGCAGCAGACAGGAGTGTCCGCTCCACACGTGCCTTCGTGCGATGCTTCTACTGGAGAGCTGGCAGCGAGGGGGTGACGTTGTGGCCGTCGAGGTAGAAGGTGACGGCACCGTTGAGATCGGTGCGGTAGACGTGAACTCCGGAGATTTGCAGCCGCGCAAGGACATCGGGTTTGGGAAAACCGAAAGAGGTTCGGAAGCCAAGCGAGATCACGGCATAGCTTGGCCTCACGGCGGCCAAGATTTCTGGAGTGGTGGATGTGGCGCTGCCGTGATGTCCCACCTTTAAGAGGTCGGCGTGGGGATGGTGCAGGCTGGCTATGCGGCGCTCGACCGCTTTCTCGGCGTCGCCTTCTAACAATACGGAAGTGTCGCCATAGCTGACGTGCAGGACCATGGAATCGTTGTTCTTGGGCTCGAGCCCGACGGGCCAGTCTCGGGGTGGAAAAAGCACATCTACTTTGGCTCCGCCCAGTTCAAATTTGTCTCCTTCCCAATGCCGCACCACCTTGATTCCGAGTGCGTGCGCCTCGGCGATCAGGCTGTCGAGCGCTCGACTGGGCGGCAGCAGGCCTATCCACAACTCTTTAGGGCGGAAATCTTTCAGCACTGCGGGCATGCCTCCGATGTGGTCGGAGTGGCCGTGGGAAATCGCGACCGCATCAAGGCGGGAGATACGGCGCGTCCACAGGTAGGGGGCAACTACATCTTCTCCAAAGTCGAGTTGGGAACCGGCGCCCCAGATGGGGCCGCCGGCGTCGATGAGTAAGGTGCGGCCTTGAGGCGTCACTAGCAGGATGGCATCGCCTTCGCCGACGTCGATGGAAGTTACTTCGAGCAGTCCCGCTCGCGTTTTCGGTGTAGGCGGCAGGAAGGCGAGCNNCGATCGCGAGTACCAGCGCTGCGGAGGCTGCGATCATCATCACGAGAGAGGGCGTGGCTACGCGAAGATCGGCGAGGCGCAGGCCTCCCAGGCCGTGGACCGTGCCGGTGATTGCTTGCAACGCGAAGGCAGTGAGCAGAGCGGGAAGCTTCGCAAGGAGGGGGGAAACGTATCCTAGCGCGACAGTCAGGACGGCTGCGGGCATGAGGAGTTGCGTCAGGGGAACGACCGCCACGTTGGCGGGGAGACCGATGGTTGTGGCACGGTGAAAGTAATACGCCATGGGGAGGGCTAACCCCATCTGCATTACCGCCGACACCACGAGCAATTCGAACGTGCGCAGGCAAACAATCGCCGTGCCCCGCACCAGACGCAACGACCACGGCCAACCGAGAAAACGTGTGAGGCGTTCTGCAATCAAGCGCAGGTCCACGCGGAACTGTGCGACGCGCGGAGGCAGCGATGGGCCGTAGTCATCGGCGTCCCAGTGAGCCAGCGCCTGGCGGTAGAGCCGCGAAGTGCGATCGAGGAACGGCAAGCCGATTGCCGCCACGATGAGCACGCAAAGAAATGTCATCTGGAAGCTGGCGGTGAAGAGCTGGCGTGGATCGAATACGAGCAATCCGAGAGCGGCTGCGCCCAGCGCGTTGATCATGGCGCGGTCGCGGTAAAGGAGGCGCGTGCCCAGGTAGATGGCGCACATCAGCGTGGCTCGCCACACGGGCGCGCCTACTTCCGTGAGAAAGGCGTAGGCAACGCACAACAGGATGGTCAGCAGCGTTGCGGGAATGTCGGCGAACCGCATGCGGCGCAGCGTCCAGAAGGCGACGAACGCGAGGATGGTTACGTTCATCCCTGAGACCACGAGGATGTGGTAGGTGCCGGAGCGCTGGAAATCGACTCGCGTATCGCGATCGATAAAGGCCTCTTCGCCGATGACCATGGCGTCGATTAGCGCAGCCTGCGGCGGGCGCCAAAGTGCGTGTACCTTGGCAATGATGCTGGAGTGAATGCGGGTGCGCCAGAGCTCGACGCGGCTGCCTGCGAAGCCGGGCAGCACTTGCATGTCCTCAGCCTTGGCGGACCCTAGCGCGGCGATGTTGTTTGCGGCGAGGTAACCCTGATAGTCGAAAGCGCCGGGGTTGCGGAAGTTGCGGGGCAGCTTCAGCTTGAGTGGCAACTGGAGGCGTTCGCCGTAGTGAAACAGGCGCATCGTGGGCGGGGGCGCTTCGTTTGTTCGTGGAACAACCTCCGGGCTGTAGATGCCGAGGCGCACGCCGGAGTGCACGGGAATCCGCGTGCCGTTCTCGCTGATAATCTGTTCGGTTTCGACGTCCAGACTCTGTCTAAGTTCGTTTGGAGATGCTTCGCGGAACCTGCCTTCCCGGGCTACGTGCGCCGTCATCTCGACTGGCTGGCCATCCGCGAACGGTTGCAGGCTGGTATCGAGGTTGGCGGGGCCTCTTAGTTGGATATGAAGAGCGCCCGCCAAAAAGAATGCCCCCAGAGCCAGGCCCACGCCGAGCCACTTGCGCCGGCGCACGAAGTAGAGACCTGCGGCTAGAAACGCCGCTCCGGCCGCTATCCACCACNNTCAGTGGATGTTGACCGGCCGTCGACCTCGCGTTGCAAGGGACCCGACGCCTCGCTGCGCTCGACTGGACAGCCGAGGCGGCTGTTCCCACAGAGGCAATCCCGACAGCGTTTTGATCAACGAACTAACTGCACGACGCTCTCCAGGTGGTAGGTCTGGGGGAACAAGTCGACCATGTGCACTTGCTCGACGCGATAGCCT
>PLKR01000199.1:0-1701 GCA_003140655.1 Acidobacteriaceae bacterium
GCAGGATGCGCGCCAACGCCGCAACCTCAGGCCCAGTCACTTTCCCCCGTAGTGTGCAGGGAGCAATCGTCACCTGTGCATTGTTGCGAATGCGCTTCGTCTTACCCATATCGCTGCGGGTCATCACGTAAAGCTTGTCGCCGTCTTCCCCAAACCACACCGGCGTTGCGATCTTGACCCCGTTCTTGCGAAACGTGCCGAGAGAGATGTATTTCTGGCCGCGGATTGCTGCAGGGATTGCTTCGGACATGCTCCAATTGTAGCCGCTACACTCGGACTCTGTTTCTGATTACCCATACCCCTGCGCCGCTGTCTCGTCTGGTTCGTCCAAAGGCTTGGCCGATTGATCCCACCCTCTCTTATGTGTTAAAAGCCGTACATGCGTAAATGGATGCGCGAGCGCTTGACGCGCCGCAAAAAGACGCCCGCAGAGCCCACAGATCAGCCTGCTCCGCCACCGTTGCAGCCAGCGTATTTCGAGGCGGAACAGCAGCCGAGTCCAGCGCCCGATACAGGCAAGATTGAATCTGAGATCCCAAACCCACCTCCGCCGGAGCCTCGACCCGTTCGCAGGGCGCGTTCCAGTTCCGAAGCACAGCCGTCCGAAGCACAGCCGTCCGAAGAACAGCCATCAGAAGCACAATCCACAACTTCGCAGACACCTCACAGCAGTTCTACCGGCCGCGGTCGTCGTCGGCGCGGCGGGCGCGGACGGGGTGGCCGCGGACGCGAACAGGCGGTTGCCCAAGCCTTTTCCCCCGCCGCCGTCAAGGGATCAATCCCGGCAGTTCCCGAGCTGGCTGATGAGGAGTTTCCGGACGCTGGAGAGGCGGAAGCGCAAGCGCCAGCTCTGCCGCTTGCTGCGGCCGCGGCGAAAGTTCCTGCAGCTCCTTCCGCAGCGGCGCAGCGTGCGCCGAAAGGCGTAGTGGTGCTGGCGATCGGGCTGCCAGGCTCGGGCAAGACTTCTTGGTTCAAGCGCCACAACGTGGTCCCGCTATCCAGCGACATGGTGCGCTCATTGCTCTTCGACGATGTGCGCGAGCAGCGCTTTCAGGACCTCGTGTTTTCCAACTTGCGCTCCATGCTCAAAGCCAGGCTCATCGCCAAGCGTCCTATGAATTATGTGGACGCAACCAACCTCACGCCGCAGGAACGCCAAAATTGGATCAAGCTGGCCAAGGATTACCAATACGAAGTACACGCCGTCTTCTTCGACGTGCCGCTAGAAGTCTGCATTGAGCGCCACCAGCGCCGCGACCGGGTCGTTCCGGAAGACGTAATGCGCCGCATGGCCGCCAAGTTGAAGCCTCCCGCGTTTGAAGAGGGCATCGCGAAGATCACGGTCGTGCGGGTAAAGAANNTTGGTTCTTTGCCTGCACCCCCGGTACTGCCGTCGCAGACAAACAGCAAGATCCCTGGCTTCGCTGATGACAGTCGTACTTTCTTATCCCTTCAGATGCGGCAGCATCTCCTTGAACGCCGGGGATGACGATGAACGCAGCAGCTCGTAGATCATCATTTCGGTGGAAGAAATCACCGCACCCGCGGCGCGCATTCTTTCCAGGCCGATCTTCCAATTCCATTCCGTGCGCGAGCTTACCGCATCCGACGCGACATGCACCAGATAGCCTTCGCGCAGCGCCGCCAGAGTGGTCTGCATTACGCAGATGTGGCTTTCCATGCCGCACAGCAGCAGGGTGT